>QNXQ01000062.1 GCA_003978875.1 Aquifex sp.
TCAAATACCTTCTCAAGGAGATCGGTTGCTATCCGGGAGAGATTCTCGTTACAAAAGGTTTGGACTACTATTGCGACGGAAGATATCTCGGTACGGCGAAACAGAAGGGGTCGGACGGAAGGATCGTCGGACATTTCGAATACAACGGCACCGTGCCGGAAGGTGAGTATTTCATGCGGGGCACCCATCCGCGCAGTTACGACAGCCGCTATTTCGGTTTTGTGAAGCGTGCGGCCGTCGTCAGGGGGGCGAAACCGATATGGTAGCCATGGGAAC
This sequence comes from Aquifex sp., assembly GCA_003978875.1. Taxonomy (GTDB): domain Bacteria; phylum Aquificota; class Aquificia; order Aquificales; family Aquificaceae; genus Aquifex. The sequence continues at coordinate 277 of QNXQ01000062.1, forward strand.
GCGACCGGTCGTGATCGCACTCTCGGCAGTCATCGCCGCCCATGCCGCAACCTATGAGATCGCGGAGCCGGATATGCTCAAGGAGATCAGGGAGAAGGCTGCCGCGGCCAAGCCGGAAATGGAGGCGCGGATCGAAGAGCAGAAGCGGAAAATAGAGGAAAGGTCAGGCGTGCATCTCTCCCCGAGCCGCAGGAATTACGTATATTACATCGATCCAACCTACACTCTCGATCACGACATCCCGAGGGTGGACCGTTTCGGAAACGTGGTCGGAATACTCTATCCCAAAGGGTATACGTTCAACCCGATCGCTTTCACGACCGTTTCACCTCCTCCCATGGTCGTATTCAACGCCTGCCGAAGCAGGGATGTCGCCGTCGTAAAAAGCTATTACCTGTCCGGGAGTGATTCCTCGTACATTCTCCTTGAATTTGACTATATACCCGCCTTCCCTTTTTTCTATATTTTCTACAGGAGTAGGTTTATGTCTGTACCTTATTTGAGCTTCAATATTCTTCCACTTTTCCATAGGTACATGAAAGTTTATATCTTTCACAAAGAGTTTATCGTTGTAAAGGTATTCCTCTTCACCCACAACCACGGTGTTAGTCGAAGGGTCTATATCTATGACGTAGACAGGTTTTCCGTAAGAAACTCCAAGCCCTCTTCTCTGTCCTATGGTAAATCTGTAAAACCCCTCGTGCTCTCCCAGAACCTTTCCCGAGACGTGTTTGATAACTCCCCTTCTTTTACCTGTAATCTCTTCGAGATATTCGCCGGGAGACTTGCCCATAAGAAAACAAACTTCTTGAGAATCTCTCTTTTGAGCCACCTCAAGACCGTACTCCTCGGCTATTTCTCTCACTTCTTCTTTCGTTAAATCCCCTAAAGGAAACATCAAAAGCTCGAGATCTTCTTTTTTAACCAAAGACAAAAAGTAAGTTTGGTCCCTGCGTTTGTCCTTTGGTCTTTTGATTACCGGACCGTACTTTTCATCTTCGGTGAGTCTCGCGTAATGCCCTGTTGCCAGCTTATCTATTTCTGCAACCTGTCTTAAATACCTTGCAAAGAAACCTGTTTTTACCTCCCTATTACATATAGCACATGGATTAGGAGTTCTACCCTTTAAATACTCCTCTACGAAGTAGTCTATTACTTTGGTCTTAAAAATTTCTTCCCAACTAAAAACTATATGTGGAATTCCCAATCTTTTTGCTACCTTTGCCGCATCCTGAACATCTTTAGGAGAACAGCATACGTTATGGGTTTCACCTACCTCACAAACCTCTACGGTGTGAAATCTCAGAGTAACTCCTATAACTTCGTATCCCTGCTCCTTTAAAAGGAGTGCTGTGACACTACTGTCTACTCCTCCGCTCATCCCTACGGCAACTCTCATCAAAAGATATAAGATAGGCTTAAAATTTTTGTTTAAAAATATATCAATGCTGAAACAGAAGGTTCAAAGGAGGCTTTATTTCCAACTAATTGGTAGTTAGTTTTAAATCTCACTGATAAACTTCTATTGATATGAAAAGCAAACCTTAAAGAGTAATCGAAAAAATATTTTTCATTAAATTCTTTTAGATATTTTCCACTTGAAATTGAAGAAATAAAGGAAAAGATTTTTCCTTGTTTTAACAAGCCTATTCTTAACCCTACAGCTATGGGCATTTCTCCATCAAAGTTATGCATAACTTTTATCTCACCCAAAGAGAAAGAAGTAATTTTTTCACCAATAGAAAATCCGAATCCACTGGTAATGGATAGGAATTTCCTTTTTTCTCCTCTATCGTTTAAAAATTCGTGAAAACCGAAATCTACCTTCCAAGAAATAGGTCTATAGAATGAATACATGGGTTCTAAGGATATTATTCTCAAAATTTTCCAATCTTGAATCGTAAATCTGTGTAATTTAGGCAGAAACCGGAGACTTATTTCCGAAAAAACTATTTCACCGTTTTTTTTGTAGCCTTGAGGAGGGTCTAACAAATCGTGATAGGCGGGTCTATAGGACACGTCCATATATTGAGTAACTTTATTAAAACCGTATGTGATGGAAAATCTTTGGGAACGGTGAGAAACATGGGGATAACCTTCAGGTTTTATAGAGTAGTTAATTTTTCCTCCTTTGCTTCTAAGTTTTAGGGCGTATAAGTACTTCTTTATGTATTTTCTTCTATCTATATCCTTGCTGTAGTAAAGAAACTTAACATATTGTGCGGCAAATTCGTACAGAAAAGCGCTTCCATTCTTAGGAAGTTCAGATTTATCGAATGCCCAGTTTATCACCTTCTCTACGTCATCATCTTTTAAATGCTTGGATAGGTATCGCAGTTGTGTGAGTAGAGAAGGATAGTAATTGATTTTTCTTACTAAATTTTTATCTAAAACAGCTCTTATCGTATCAATGGGTATTACCCAAGGAGTTCTTACATGCGGGGAATTATTCGGTTTCAAAATTCCGAGTAAGTAAAGTATTTCCGACGAACAGTTTTTATGGAAAAAGTAATAATGAGAATATTTATCTTTTAGTTCCCATAAATGTAGTTTTAAAAGTAAAAGCATTTCCCTATCTACTTTCAATTCGTATTCCCATAAATCTCTTCCTTCAATACCTACATATTCCTTAATCTTTTGATAGTAAGGGGATATATAGTAATATCCTTTGTAAAAACCAAAAAGTCCCTTAAAGGCGTAAATTAATGCATTGGTATCATTTACTTGTGCAGCGTAGTTTACTATGAAAGAATAAACATTCTTTTCCCTATCGTATATTCTTAAAAATGTATGTCCGAACATTGAAGCAGGACTATTTATGTAATAATCCGCAAAAATTAAACTTATTTTTTCTCCTTTAATTTCTTCAAGAAATTTATCAAGTTCAGGACACTTAACTTTGGGAAGATTTATTTTTAAAAATTTTTCTATAAAGAATGCTCTTGCAGGAAACTTACACCTTAGATACGGGTTCCTGTTTATAGCTCTTATAGTAGCTTGAAGTTCTTTATAGGGATTCTTTTTTCCCTCCGGAGATAAGAAAAAAGAGGGGTCATCTATAAGGCTTTTCCCATCCTTAAAATGTAATAATACCAACCAAAGATTTTGATTGAACTTACTATGTAAAGAAATTTCATTCTCCAAAGCAAAAGTTATAAAAAGGTTTATAAAAAAGAACAGAGGTAAGAGTTTACTATAATGAAACAATAGCGTCTATTATGTCAGCAGATGTTACATTCTCGGATGAAAATATCTTGTCAAAATTCTTCTGAAGTTTTGAAAAGAATTGGGGTCTTTCTTCCTCAGGAATGTTCATCAAATCCGCAAGGGTCTCAAGATATATACCGTTGCCGCGTGCTATATCTTGAGCAAGTTCATCCATATTTTCAGCTACAAATATTTCCAGTTTTCTATTTGCTATCTTTTCAGGTTTTTTACACTCCAAAGTACCGAAGGTTATGCCAAAGGTTTGATTTCCAAAAGTACCGTTAGTTGTGACAGCTAAAAGCTCGTAAACTAATCCTTCTTGTTCTTTGAAAATCATATAACCCAAACCACATCCAGTATTTTCCTTATTCACCGCATAAGAAGAGGAAGCTAATAAAATCACTCCTCCGAGAGCACTCAGGAACTTTTTCATTATCAACCCCTCCTTTAAGTCTAATTTACTTTGGTAGTATTATACATTTTTTGCTCATTCTTTAAAAGACTAAGTTTTAAAATTTAACTATATGAATGGATACTATGTGGTTTTAATAACTACTCCCGTAGATAAAGGAGAAGAAATAGCGAATTTCATAATAGAGAAAAAACTTGGGGCGTGCGTTAATGTGGTAAAGGAAGTAAGGTCAATTTACTGGTGGAAGGGAAATATAGAAAAAGACACCGAAGCTCTTCTGGTTGTAAAAACATCTGCAGAGAAGTTCAACCATCTCATGAGAGAAGTAAGGAAAATACATCCTTATACAGTTCCGGAAATTATAGCTCTGCCGATAGTAGCGGGAAATCCAGAATATTTGAACTGGATAGATGATAGTCTCACATGAGACCTTTAAAGCTTGAACTGAAAGGTTTTACCGTATACAGGAAACCTCAAACAATTGATTTTTCAAAGCTTAGATTTTTCGTAATACAAGGAAAAACCGGAGCCGGGAAAACGAGCATAATTGACGCCATAACTTACGCCCTTTACGGTAAAGTCCCACGGTATTCCTCCCAGAGTGCCACTAAATACGTACTTTCGAGAGGAGAAAAGGAACTAAAAGTTATCCTTGATTTTTCCGTAAGAGGAAGGAAATACAGGATAGAACGCTACTACCGAGCTTTTCCCGAAGATAGTCAAGTCAGGGTTTATGAAGAAGGGAAAAGACTTAATATAAAAGCGAACCAAGTAGAAAAGTGGCTTCAACAAATTTCGGGAATAGATTACAAAACATTTACTAAGGTAATACTTCTTCCTCAGGGAGAATTTGATAAATTCCTGAAAGAGGGTAAAGAAAGGAAGAACCTTTTAATTAAACTTCTCGGGCTGGAAGAGCTTGAAAAAATAAGCAAGCTCGCGGGTGAGGAATTCAAAAATCTTGAAGGAAGAAGGGAAGCTCTAAAAAAGGAATATGGACTCATAAAGGAGTATACGCCTCAGCTCAAAGAAAGACTCCAGGAGGAGATTCAGAATTTACAACTCCGACTTGAAGAACTAACAAAAAAAGAAGAACAAATACGTGAAGAACTCAGAAAATCCAAGGAAAAGAAAGAACTCTATGAGGAATATAAGCGGGTTTTAAAGGAATACGAAAGCTTAACGGAAAAAAAAGAAGAAATAGAGTCCCTTAAAGAAAAGCTTGAAATTTCGCGTAAAGTATCTCCATACGTACCGATAGCCAAAAGGATAGAAGAAATAGACGAAATTTTATCGGAGATAAAACTTAAGAGACAAAAACTGTTAAAGGAGCACACTATCTTATCGGAAGAGCTTAAGAATTTAAAAGAGGAAGAGAAAAAACTGCAGGTGGAAAAAGAAAAGGCAGAAGAGTATAGAAATAGGGAAAAGGAGATAGAGTTAATACTCAAAAAACTTCTGGAAATAAAAGAATACATATTAGAAGTCGAAACTCTGCAAAGAGAAAGGAAAGAAGTAGAGAAGGAGTTTCAGAAAGCAAAGGAGGAATACACAGACCTCACGAGAAGAGTTGAAAAGGGAAGGAAGATTATAGAAGAGGAGGAGAGAAAATTAAAAGGTATTGAAGAAAAATTTTCCGAGGAAGAATACACTTCTCTGAAAACGAAGGAAAGGCTTTTAAAGGAACTGGAGAAGAAAGAGAAAGAGCTTCAAAAGAAAGAGAATGAGTATGAAATCTTAAAAGAAAAACTGGATACTCTTTATAAAGAATATACAAGGGTAAAAAAAGAGTTGGAGAAAGCGGAAGAAGAGTTAAAAAAGAGGGAACTTTATTACCACGCTCACATGGTTTCTTCTTATTTATCCGAGGGAGATACTTGTCCAGTTTGCGGTGGAACCTATAGAGGAAGGTTTAGCCATTCGATAGAACTCGGCGGTATTAACGAACTTAAAGCTAAAACCGAAAAGCTTGAAAGAGAAGAAAAAGAACTCGATAAAAGTATCGAAATTTTAAAACAAAAACTATCCATTCTTTCTGAAGAAATTGAAAAACTAAAGGAAGAAATAAGCGAGTATAAAAGGGAAATTCCTCCGAATCTTAAAGACAAATTAAACGAGCTTGAAAAGCTGAGAAAGTCGAAGAAAGAAAGAGAGAAAAAACTGAAGCTCTATAGGCAAAAGCTTGATGAAAGAATAAAGCAGAGGGAAGAGGTATATGATAAGCTTTCTCTTTTGCAAAATCGTCTAAACGTTTTAGAAGAAAAGATAAAAGAAAGATTAGAAAAGATAAACGAATTTAAAGAATTTTACAATTGTGGAAATATATCAAAGTGCGAAAAGGAATTAAAAGAAGAACTGGAAAGCATAAATAACCTTCTTAAAAATTTAGAAAAAAAGGAAAAGACTCTGCGGGAAGAAATAGAAAGGGTATCCTTGAGAAAATCAAAAATAGAAGGTGAACTCTCCGCAGTAGTCAGAAATATAGAACTCCTTGAGCAAGAAAGGAGGGAAAAATTAAACAATTTGGCTGAAATCTATGAAATTGCAAAATCTCCACAAGAAGTACTTAATCTTTATTTAGGAGAAAAAGAGAAAATACTGGAAGAAAGAATAAAGGATTTTGAAGAAAAGAGCAAAATTCTTAGTGTAAAAAAGAGAGAACTTGAGGAAAAAGTAAAACTTTACGAAAACGTAAAGGATTATGAAGATGTGGAAAGGGAGTATTTAAGATTAAGAGAGGGAATTGATAACCTTTCAAAAAAGATAGGAGAGCTTAAGAAGGAAATCGAATACGTTGAAGAAAAAATAAAAAGAAAAGAAGAAGTAGAAAAAGAAATAAAAGATATAGAAAAAAAACTCCAGATTTACTCCATTATAAAAACCGACTTCAGAGCGGATAGATTCCAGAAGTATGTAGCTGAAATAATGCTCAGAAAAGTAGTAGACCGTGCAAGTGAATACTTTTACAAGTTCACAGGCACATATTTCTTCGAACTTGAAAAAACATTAGGAAGTAGAGATAGAGATATAGTGGTGGTGGAAACTACCACAAATCAAATAAGACCGGTAAGCAGTTTGAGCGGTGGAGAAACTTTTTTAGCAAGTTTATCCCTGGCTTTCGGAGTGAGTGATATACTTTCCGGCAACGCAAATCTTGAAAGTCTTTTTATAGATGAAGGTTTTGGAAGTTTAGACCAAGATATGAGGGAACGTGTAAGCGAAATACTCGAAGCTATAAAGACTAACGTAAATAAAATGATAGGTATAATATCCCACATTCCCGATTTTGCGGAAAGATTTTCCGAAAGGATAATAGTGGAAAAGAAAGGAGACTTTTCAGAAGTAAAGGTAATCCTTTAAACCGCTGCTTTTATTCCCATTTCCTCTAATTTTTCGAGCACCTTTGGAGTTATTCTTACTTTGAAATCGGGAGAGGGCATCATATCAACGATTTTCTCTCCCACATCGAGACTTATCAATAAGCTATACCCTTCACTGTCGTAGTTTTCCTCAATTAGCTCCTTAAACCTTTCAAGAACTCCGTTTAAGGCTTGTTCCTTAGTGATGAATACCCTCAAAACGTTATTGGTTTCCTTTGAATACTCTTCGGGAGTATATAACTCTTTACAAATAAACTTTAGGGTTTCCGTTTCCAAATCTTCTTCTACAAAGCCCTTTATAACGACTACTCTATCCTCTTCAAAGAGCTGATTGAATTCTTCGTAGGTTCCCGGAAAAGCTATAGCCTCAATTATTCCAGTCTTATCAACCAAGTTAAAACTGGCCATATAGTCTCCGTTCTTTGTCTTCTTTACCTTTAGTTCCGTAATAACACCCGCTACAACTACATCTTCTCCTCTTTCTACCTCTTCTAAGTCCTCAATAGGAGTAAACTTTCCTTTTAAAATCTTGTCGTACCTATCTATAGGGTGACCCGAGATATAAAAGCCGAGAACTTCTTTTTCAAGTTTTAGAGGGTCTAAAGCTTCCGTGGTTTCTTCTGATTCTTCTTTTTTAAGGGTTCCAAAAAGAGAGTTTTGAGCTATTGCCATAAGATTTTTTTCAGAACTTGCAACCTTTGCAAGTAGTTCTTCTCTTTTTTTACCGGTGTAATCAAAGGCACCGGCTTTAATCAGAGCTTCAATAACCTTTTTGTTAATCTTCCTATTTTTAACTTTCATTGTAAAGTCAGCCAGATTTTTAAAGCCTTTATACTTTTTCCTCGCTTCGACTATAATCTGAGCTGTTTCTTCTCCCACACCCTTTATTCTCGCAAGTCCGAACCTTATTTTGTTTTCTCCTTCAATGGTAAAGCCTACCTCGCTTTTATTTATATGAGGCGGCAGTATTTCAAAGCCAAACAGCTTAGCGTCTTTGAGTAGATTCAGGAATTTATTGTCGTTCTTTTCGGTGGTAAGTTTGACCGCGAAGAATTCCGCAGGGTAGTGAGCTTTTACGTATGCAGTCCAGTAAGAAATATACCCGTAAGCTACAGAGTGAGACTTGTTAAAAGAGTATGAAGCAAACTTCTCTATATCTTTCCATAGCTTCCTTATCTTCTCCTCCGGATAACCTCTTTCCACCGCTCCTTGGATAAATTTGTCCTTCATCTGAGCCATTAAATCAGCTTTCTTTTTACCTATTGCCTTTCTGAGAGTATCGGCTTCACCGGGAGTGAAACCTGCAAGTATTTGGGACATTTTCATTACCTGCTCTTGGTAAACGATAACTCCATAGGTTTCCTTAAGAACAGGTTCAAGCTCATCAAAGGGATACTCCACAGGTTCCTGACCGTGCTTTCTCCTTATGTAAGTATCTACCAGACCGCTTTTAAGCGGTCCCGGTCTATACAGTGCAAGAACTGCAACTATATCGTCAAAGTTGTCAGGCTTTAACTTCTTAAGAAGTTCTTTCATTCCTCTACTTTCGAGCTGGAACACTCCTGTTGTTCTTCCTTCCTGAAGCAGTTCGTAAACCTTTGGGTCATCGAGAGAAAGCTCCAAAAAGTTTATCTCCACTCCGTGTCTTTCTTTAATCAATTCCTTCATGAGTTTTAGCTCTGTGAGAGTTTTCAGACCTAAAAAGTCCATTTTCAGGAGTCCTAGTTCTTCCAGTTGAACCATATCGTACTGGGTAGCTACCTGTTCGTCTTTATCGTAGTAAAGAGGTACAAGTTCGTGAAGAGGTCTTGGAGCTATAACTACTCCCGCTGCGTGCAAGGAAGTGTGTCTTGTAAGACCTTCGAGCTTTAGAGCTGTTTCTACCAATTGTTTGATTTCCGGATTTTCTTCACACATCTTTCTGAATTTCTGAACGTTGTCTTCTATATCCGTTCTGTGTTTTCCGTATTTTTCAAGGAGTTCTTCTATTGGAGTTATATACATTTCCTCGAGGGTAAGCCAGGTTCCCTGAACGTCTCCTTGCGGAATCAGCTTTGCCAATTTGTCAGCGGTCGAATAGGGAAGTCCCATAGCACGGGCTACGTCTCTCAGGGTTTGTTTTGCTTTCATGATGTTGTAGGTAATTATCTGAGCAACGTTTTCCTTTCCGTATTTTTCCCTTACGTATTCAATAACTTTTTCTCTGTTATCTTGGCAAAAGTCTACATCTATGTCAGGCATAGATACTCTCTCGGGATTTAGAAATCTTTCGAAAAGAAGTCCGTGCTTTATAGGGTCTACATCGGTAATCCCTATGGCATAGGCAACCAATGACCCTCCTGCGCTTCCTCTACCGGGTCCCACAGGGATATCGTTCTTTTTAGCCCAATTTATGAAATCTTGTACAATCAAGAAGTACCCTGCAAATCCCATTTTGTTAATTACTTCCAGTTCGTATTCCAGTCTTTCCCAGTACTCTTTTGTGTCTTTCGCTTGTCCCTTTTCTATCCTTTGTCTTAAACCTTTTACCGCCAGTTCTCTCAAATACTCTTCTAAGGTTTTATGGGCGGGAACTTCGTATTTCGGGAGAAGGTATGAAGAGTTTTCAAATATTTCAAAACTATCTGCAACCTTTTCCGCAACTTCTAAGGTATTCAGCAGGGCTTTTTCCCAACCTTCGAATTTACCTTCAAACTTTTTCCACATATAGTTTGCATCTGCAAAATGCAGGTCTTCATTGGAACACTTGAATCCTCCAGATGTTATTTCATGAATGGTTTTCTTCATCTGTAGTGCCATCAAGACAGTATGTGCATATCTATCCTCGGGATTGAGGTAATGGGCATCTTGGGTAGCTATTAGCTTAACATCGTACTTTTTGGCTATTTCTATTAAGTTTCTATTGGCAACCTCCTGTTCGGGTATGTTGTTTGCCTGTAGTTCAATATAAAGGTCTTCTCCGAATATGTCCTTAAATTTCTTTACCCACTCTTCCGCCTTTTTGAGCTCATTTATAGAAGCATAGTAAGTAGGCACACCCTTAAGGCAAGCCGTAAGGGCTATAAGTCCCTCTCCGTACTTTTCAAGTAGCTCGTAATCTATTCTCGGTTTATAGTAAAAACCCTCTTTATAGGCTAAAGTGGAAAGCTTCATTAGGTTCTTAAGCCCTTTATCATTCTTGGCTATCAGTATTAAGTGGTGGTTATACCTATCCGTTATGTTATCTTCTGAAGCTTTACTTCTTCTATCAAACCTCGAACCGGTGGTGAAGTAAGCCTCCATACCTATTATGGGTTTTATATTTTCAGCTTTAAGAGCTTTATAAAATTTATATGAACCGAAGAGGTTTCCGTGGTCTGACATTCCAACAGCTTTAAAACCGTACTCTTTAGCCTTTTTTACTAACTCGTCTATTTTTATTGCACCGTCGAGCAATGAAAACTGGGTATGAAGGTGTAAATGAACGAATTCCTTATTCATAAATAAAGATTTTAGGTTGATGAAAGATTTTTATGAAATGAGCTTTCCTATGTTCCAGACTTCTCGGAGAACTTTTTCAAAAATTCCTCACACCATTTGGAAATACTTCCCGCTCCTAAAAAGAGAATCACATCTCCTTCCTCGTGCAAATTCACAAGTTTTTCAAAGGCTTCTTCCTTATCTTTTACAAAGATACCTCCGCTTTCCGAAGCGAGGTGTTTTGCATCAACTCCGTAAATGTTTTCCTCACTCGCGGGAAATATATCAGTTATCAGAAGCTTTTCTATTTCCTTTAGAACCTTTACGAAGTCCCAAAAAAGATAATAAGTCCTTGAGTACCTGTGAGGTTGAAAAACAACGAGTAGCTTCCTATCAGGATATATATCCCTGAGTGAACTTATTACGGCTTTTATTTCCGTAGGGTGGTGTCCATAGTCATCGTAAACGGGAGAACCTTTAAAAAACCCTTTTAAATCCAGCCTCCTTTCCGCATTCCTGAATTCCTCCAAAGATTTCTTAATTATCTCGAAAGGGATTTTCAGTTCCAGGGCTACACTTACGGATGCAAGGGCATTGTAAACGTTGTGTTTTCCCGCTATACCCAGATGGATACTCCCAAGTTCTTGACCTTTGTACTCCACATCGAATTCGTACCTTCCCTCTTTTAACCTTAATTTTTTTCCCATCACCAGTGCTTCATTTTCTATACCGTAAGTGATTATTCTTTCTTGGGATTTTTCTACTATCTCTCTTAATGTCTCATCGTCGGTATTTACCACCGCAAAACCGTAAAAGGGAACGCAGTTTATGAACTTTTCAAAGGCTATCTTAATCTCATCGAAATTCTTATAAAAATCCAGATGTTCACGGTCTACGTTAGTCACAACCGCTACAGCAGGAGAGAGTTTTAAAAAAGAGCCGTCACTTTCATCTGCCTCGGATACCAGTATATCTCCCTTACCCAGTTTAGCATTAGTTCCCAGTCTCTTTAACCTTCCACCTACTATTACCGTAGGTTCAAGACCCGCGTTTATAAGTATTTCCGCTATCATAGAGGTTGTTGTAGTTTTGCCATGACTTCCGCTTACAGCTATCCCTTCCTTGAGTTTAAAAAGTTCTGCGAGCATTTCTCCTCTTGGAATTACGGGAATATTTCTTCTCCTCGCCTCCTGTATTTCCGGATTGTCTTCTTTCACGGCAGAGGAGTAAACCACCACTTGTGCATCGCCCAAGTTCCGAGGACTGTGGCCTATAAATATCTTTGCTCCCTTTTTTCGGAGTAATTCTGTATTTCTATTCTCTTTAATGTCTGAGCCGGAAACTTCGTAGCCCATTTCAAGGAGTATTTGGGCTATACCGCTCATCCCTATACCACCGATTCCGATGAAGTGAAATTTCTTTATTTTTTCTCTTAGCATTACTCAACCTTTAAAACTACTTTTCCAAAATGCTTAGAGGCTTCCAAATACCTGTGAGCTTCTGGAGCATCCTTCAGAGAGAATACCCTATCAACCACAGGTTTATACACTCCTCTTTCAAAGAGCTCAGCTATTTTGAAGAGATGGGCCCTACTTCCCATGTAAACACCTAAAAGCTCTATTTCTCTTACAAAGACGTACCTTATATCTATTTCAGCTTTACTCCCTGTCGTAGTTCCAAAAAATACCAGTTTACCTCCCTTTCTGAGCATCTGGACACTTTTCCAGAAAGTTGCCTCACCTATGTGATCTACTACTATGTCTACTCCCTCTTTGAATAAATCCCTCACTTTCTTTACGACATCTTCTTCATAGTGGTTTATCACAACATCGGCTCCCAGTTCTTTACACTTTTTCATCTTTTCATTACTTCCCGCGGTGGCTATAACAAATGCTCCGAAGGATTTTGCAATCTGAATTGCCGCCACACCCGTTCCGGAAGACCCTGCCCATACAAGAACCCTGTGGTAAGGCTTTATATTTCCCTTATCAACCAGTGCATTCCATACGGTCAGATAAGTTAGAGGAAAAGAAGCTGCCTCCTCGAAGCTGAGGTTTTTAGGTTTTCTAATTACATTCCTTGCAGGAACGACTACGTACTCTGCGTAGCCACCTTTACTCTTCAGACCAAGAATATCGTAATCCTTACAGTGGTTATCTTTACCTGTCTGACAATCCCAGCAAACTCCGCAGGAAAGCCCGGGAGCAACGATAACTTCATCTCCTTCTTTTACGTTTTTGACCAAAGAACCTGCTTTCTCTACAACACCACTGACATCTGAACCCAAAATGTGTGGAAGCTCTGGTTTAACGGCTAAAGCTCCCATTCTGACCCAAATATCAAGATGGTTCAGAGCTACAGCTTCTACCCTTATTAGAACTTCGTTCTCCTTAGGCTCAGGTGTTGGGAAATCTTCCACGTATTTTAGATTTTCAGGACCACCGAAATCAGTAAGTAAAACGGCTTTCATAATAAGAATTTTAACCGTATTAGTATTTAATCTTTAAACATTAGTATCTATTAAGAAAAGTGGTTGTCCGTATTCAACGGTTTCTCCGTTTTCTACCAGTATCTTTTCAACCCTTCCCCTTACATCACTTTCAATTTCATTCATAACCTTTAATGCTTCGATAATGCACAGAACCTGCCCCGGAGAGACTATATCACCCACTTTGACAAAGGGAGGAGCTCCCGGAGCGGGAGAACGGTAAAAAGTTCCCACTAAAGGACTTTTGATAACGTGGTATTTTTTCTCTTGTTCGCGTATATCCTCGGAAGGAGGCAGTATCTCAAGATGTTTAAACTCTTCGTCCTTTTTGGTTTCCTTTAAGGATTTTACGGGTTCCTGCGGTTGAAGCTCTTTATGGGTCTCTATGTGTATTCGTAAATCTCCCTGTTCAATCTTTAAACTTCTAATGTTAGAGTTTTTAACTAGCGCTATTAATTCTTTTATAAAATCTTTGTCCATCATTTTGACTCTTTAACTCTTTCTATATAAGCTCCGGTTCTTGTGTCAACCTTTACTATATCACCCTCTTTTACGAAAAAGGGAACCTGAATAACAGCTCCGGTCTCCAGTTTTGCAGGTTTCGTTCCACCTGCTTGAGTATCCCCTTTAAAAGCAGGCTCTGTTTCCACAACTTCCAGCTCTACGTGTTTGGGAAGTTCTATTCCTATGGGTTGGTTTTTATAGAAAAATACAATAACTTCTAAACCTTCCTTTAAAAACTTTATTTCATCCTCTATCTTTTCTTTTGGCACCGCCACCAAGTCGTAAGTTTGAGTATTCATAAAATAGTAGTTTTCTCCATCGTTGTAAGAGTACGTTGAATAAACCTGTTCGAAATCCGCTAAAGGTATCCTGTCCGAGGACTTGTATGTAATCTCCGTTACGTTTCCGGTAAGCATGTTCTTGGCTTTCACCCTTACAAAGGCTTGACCTTTACCGGGTTTTACGTGTTCATAATCCAATACCCTGTAGGGTTCTCCTTTGTGCTCTATAAACATATCCTTCTGAATTCTGTTAATGTCTATATCTGTTGCCATGGGAAAATATTTTAATACGAATATACCTTAATTAAAATCTTACTTATGTTAAAACTCAAAAAAGAAGCTCTCGATAAGATGATAAAACAGGCTGAACGGGATTACCCCTATGAAACATGCGGACTTTTGATAGGAAAAATTGATGGAGATGAAAGGATTGCATTGGAGGCTTTCGAAACTCCTAATGTAAATCCAGATAGAAAACATGATAGATACGAAATAGCTCCTAAGGATTACATGAAGGCTGAAGATTACGCAATGTCTAAGGGACTCGAAATTGTGGGAGTCTACCACTCACATCCAGACCATCCCGATAGACCATCCGAGTTTGACCTAAAGAGGGCATTCCCCGATTTCTCATACATAATCTTCTCGGTTCAAAAGGGAAAAGTGGTTTCTTTCAGGAGTTGGGAACTTAAGGGAGAAAAATTCGAAGAAGAGAAAATAGAGGTTATAGATTAATGGGTGTCAAGGAAACTCTAAAAGCTTTGGAGTTCATCGGTATCACAGAAATATACTTGAATAGAAAGATGACTGAAAAGGAAGAAACCTCTGAGAAGCATCTTAAGCAGCAAGATAGAGATAAACTACTTAAAGAGCTGTATCAGCAGTGGAAGGAATGTACACGCTGTGACCTTCACAAAAGCAGAACTCAAGTGGTTCCCGGTGACGGGAATCCTTATTCCCCTTTAGTATTCGTAGGTGAAGCTCCGGGAGAAGAAGAAGACAAACAAGGCAGACCCTTTGTAGGAAGGGCGGGACAGCTATTGAATAAGTTGATAGAAGAAATACTCGGACTTTCTCGAGACAAGGTTTATATAACTAATGTGTGTAAATGCAGACCCCCGGGAAATAGAAAGCCTACTCCAATAGAAATGCGATATTGTTCACCGTATTTGAGAAAAGAAATAGAAATAATACAGCCGAAGGTTATATGTTGTCTCGGAGCTACTGCCGGTGAAGGAATCTTAGGAAAGAGCTTAAAAATTACAAAGGTGAGAGGACAGGTGTTTCCCTATCCCTTTAATCCACGTATAAAGGTTTTCCTCACCTATCACCCAGCTTACGTGCTGAGAAACCCTAAAGAGGAGAATACTTTGAGGAAGGATTTTGAAAAGTTAAAAGAGCTTATTGCTCAACAACAGTGATTACACTGTTTTTAACCAATTTTTTAAGGAGCTCGTTGTATTCCTTTTTGAACTTTTTGGCGAGGATTTTCCTTCTCAGTTCTTCTTCATCAACCCCCTCCACTTCTGTAATCGTTCTCAGTACCTTAGCTACGTAAATATGGTCTTTATCTTCGGCAAATATTAATTCTCCTTTCTTAGCTTTCCAAACCTGCTCGTCAAGTTCCTTCATAAGGTCTCCCTTCTCTACTGTAAGTATGTGGTAATCACCGTTTAACGTTTCAGATAATTTTTTAAGATTCAAGTCGCTTTTCCCTATAAGACCGAGAAGTTCTTCACCTTTTTCTTTAGGAATTATCAAAAGCTCAACTTCTTTTTTGACTTTTATCTTACCGGACTTGAGTTTAGCAAGTTCCAGCTCTACTTCGGACACGGAAACCTTTCTCATGAGGTACTCCCTTAAACCGCTGGTAGCTATTAAGTCTTTTTTTAAAAACTCCTTGAAATCCTTTAGAGTAAGACTGTATTTTCTTAGCTCCTTTGCTAATTCCTCAACGGTTTTATTGTTCATGCGGGCAATCTCTTCTACGATTTCGTCAACCTTATTATCCGGAATGTCAACACCCTGATTTCTTAAAAATTGGTAAATCAGGTTTACCTCTATCAGTCTTTTCAGAATCTCCTCTCTGTCTTTTATCCCGTAGTAAAGCTCTGCCATTTTTATATCACTTTCAAGTATCGGCTCTCCATTTACAGAAGCAATTACCCTATCAATCAGATACCCGAAGGAAAAGGAAATGAGAAATATAACTATAAATTTTCCCAGTAGAACTTTACCTCGTACCTTTTCAAAACTTCCGAGAACCATTTTCTAAAGACCTCCTTTTCCTTTTGCTTAATTATTTTCTTCTTAATTAACTCTTTAGCCTCTTCAAAAGGGATTACGCCGCCCTTCTTCTTGTCGATTACTTTGAAAACTACATAACCCCCGTTTACTCTGATAGGTCTGGATACAGCTCCTACACTCAAAGAAGGCAATTTTCTCTTTATCATTCTAGGAAGGGTTGAAACCGAATACCACAGAGGTGTTCCCACCTTTACCCCTTCGAGTTCTATAGAATCCCCGTTTTTTAGTAACTTCCTTACTTTTTTTGCAGTTTTATAATCTTCGGTGTATACACCCAGGAGTTTTACACTTGTAGGATAGTAGAAATCCCTTTTATAGAACTCGTAATAAGCTCTGAGTTTACTTTCGGAGAAATCTAAATTTTCTTTTTCTATCAGATTTTCAACTATTTTCTTGGTTAATATTTCGGCTTTTATAAGGTTTATTATAGGTTTTTCCCTTATTCTCCTACCTATATACTTATCCATAAAGTTTCTGAGTTCCTTGTTTGATACGGAAAGCCCCATTTTTTTCGCTTCCTCCAAGACTATAAGATTCGCAACGTAGTCAATTAAAAATATCCTCTTATCCTGTCTGGTTGGTTTGGCAGAGGAAAGGTGAGAAACCCTTTTCCAAAAAAGATGGAAAACTTTATTAAACTCCTTGTTCGATATTTTTATGTCATTAATCTGGGCAACAATACCCCCTAAAGCAAATCCGATAGTAAAAAGTATAAGCATAAAAAGGTTCATCTAAACAATTTTAACTTATAGACCCAGTCTTATTCTTACCCCCATGTAAACGAGTATAAGACTTATTATCAAATTAGCTATTCCCAACCACTTTGCCCATTTTCTATGATACTCCGAGTAAAGAGCTTTTTTTCCAGCCCAAAGGTCATGGGCAAGAGAAATTACCACAACTATAAAAAAGAGAAAGAGCTTCTCGTAAATGCTTCTTCTGAATCCGCCGTGCAATAAATAAGTGTTTACTAACCCAGTGATTAACAATAAAAATAAGGATATAAAAGTTCCGTATAGGGAAAAACGTTTGCCGACCTCTTGAAAAGCTTCGTCTCTTACTTCAGGTTTGTTTTTCAGGTACGGAACGACGACAAGGGAAAGGAAAATCATACCGCCTACCCAAAAGGTAGCAAGAACTACGTGAAGAAAAAGAAAGAACTCCTTCATATTTATACCCTCGCAAGAACTTTTTCCTTGAAATCTTTTAAAGTGGGTTTAATTCTTATGGGAGACCTCAATTTTCCTTCAAGGACTTCCATAGTTTTGTAACCGTTTCCCGTGATATAGACTACCACCGTTTCTTCCGGAGAAATCATACCTTTTTCCACGTATTTCTTGAGAACCGCTATTGTTGTTCCTCCCGCTGTTTCCGTAAATATACCTTCGGTTTCAGCAAGAAGCTTAATACCTTCAATTACTTCCTCATCTGTTGCGGTTTCCCATGCACCATTGCTTTCTCTTGCAACTTGAAGAGCGTAAATACCATCTGCAGGGTTTCCTATAGCTATGGATTTAGCTATGGTATTCGGCTTTACAGGTTTTATAAAGTCCCATCCCTCTCTCCAGGCTTGAGCGATAGGAGAACATCCTTCAGCTTGCGCTCCGTACATTCTAGTCCTGACTTCGTCTATTAAGCCAACCTTTTTAAGCTCGTTAAAGCCTTTCCAAATTTTGGTATATAGGGAACCGGATGCTGCCGGAGCCACCACTACATCCGGTGCTTTCCAACCAAGCTGTTCTGCAACTTCAAAAGCGAGCGTTTTAGAACCTTCGGCGTAATAAGGCCTTATGTTTATATTTACAAATGCCCAACCCAGGTCGTTTGCAATCTCAGAACAGAGTCTATTCACATCGTCATAATTTCCTTCAACCGCCACAACGGTAGGATTAAATACCAGTGAACCGATAATCTTTTGAGACTCAAGATTAGCAGGTATAAAAACGAAACAGTTCATTCCGGCCTGAGCCGAGTGTGCAGCTACCGAGTTAGCAAGATTTCCGGTAGAAGCACAGGCTGCTGTATCAAAACCGAACTCTTTAGCTTTGGATAGAGCTACAGAAACCACCCTATCCTTGAAGGAAAGTGTAGGGTGATTAACACTATCGTCCTTTATGTAAAGGTTTTTTAACCCTAAAACTTCCCCGAGTTTTTCAGCCTTCTTCAGCGGAGTAAAACCTGCGGTCAATCCTACAGTTGGGTTTTCAACCGGGAGCAAGTCAACGTATCTCCACAAACTCTTTGGACCTTTTTCTATTTTCTCTTTTGATATATTCCTCTTTATTTCTTCATAATCGTAAACTACTTCCAGCGGTCCGAAACAGAATTCACAGACGTGTATGGGCTCTGCGGGATATTCCCTTCCGCATTCCCTACACTTTAGACCTTTGACTTTTGCCATTTACTTCCTCCGAACAGTATGAACCTTATATTAAATAAATACTAAACGTTAAACCTGAAATAAACAACATCTCCATCCTGTATTTCATAATCCTTACCTTCCAACCTTATTAAACCTTGTTCCTTCGCCTTGTTCCATGAACCGGCTTTTACAAGGTCTTCGTAGCTTATCACTTCAGCCGCTATAAATCCCCTTTCCATATCTGAGTGGATTTTCCCCGCCGCGTGAGGAGCTTTTGTTCCCCTCTTCACCGTCCAAGCTCTCGTTTCCTTTTTACCTGCGGTAAAGAAGGTTATTAAATCCAGTAGGCTATATCCCGTTCTTATCACCTTATTGAGTCCCGGCTCTTTTAAGCCGTAAATTTCTAAAAGTTCTTTTTGTTCTTCCTCCGTGAGTCCTGCCATCTGAGCTTCCAGCTCTGCGTTTATTACTACTACAGGAGCTTTTTCTTCATTTGCCATTTCTTTAATTCTCTTTACGTGAACATTTTCCTCCCCTTCCGGTAAGTCCTGTTCAGAAATATTTGCTATATACATTACGGGCTTTACAGTTAAGAGAAAGAGGATGTTCTTTGCGTAGTTAAGGGTTTCCTCAGGGAGTCTGTCCGCATGTTTCCTTACAGGTTCTAAGTTCTCTAGGATTTCCCTTAGTCTTATGAGATGTTCCAGCTCTTCTTTGGCTTTTTTGTCTCCACTTTTTGCAACTTTTTGAACTTTCTCCAATCTTTTATTTACACTTTCCAAGTCTTTGGCTATTAGTTCAATTTCCACAATTTCCTTATCCCTTATTGGGTCTACGGAGCCTTCGACGTGGGCTATGTTTTCGTCCTCGAAAGCGCGCAGTACCATGGCAATAGCATCTACTTCCCTTATATGTGCGAGAAATTGGTTTCCGAGACCTTCCCCTTTACTTGCACCCTTTACCAGTCCGGCTATATCCACAAACTCTATAAACGTCGGTGTTATCTTTTCGGATTCCTCGAGCTGGGCAAGTTTATAAAGTCTTTTGTCGGGAACTTCCACAACTCCCACGTTAGGTTCAATAGTGCAAAAGGGATAGTTTGCAGCTTGTGCCTTCATAGTCTTGGTAAGCGCATTAAACAATGTAGATTTTCCCACATTAGGTAGTCCTACAATTCCCAGTCTAAAACCCATAAGGAATTAATATATATTAGATAATGCCTAACTTATTATTCCCTCTAATGTTTTTTTTACTCCTGTCGTGTAGTCCAAAATACGAAATCGTTAAAGAATACATACCTCCCCAAAAACAACATTGTGTTGATGCCTGCAAAGAAAAACTTCTTACTTGTAAGAAAGAATGTTTCAAAAATTACAACAAGTGTTTAGAACAAAGCCTACAAAGAGCACAAAAACTGCACAGTAAATTATCCGACGAGTATAGAACTCTTTTGTCGGAATATGAAAAGGAGTATCGCCACTATCTGGATGAATTGAAGTTGTACAATCTCACGCTCCAAAGCAAAAAGGAAGATTTGAAGTTTTACGAAAGAATATGCAAACAGTATAAGGATAAGGAAGCTTGCTTTAAAACCCAGCAGTTGAAGAAGGAAATAAAAAAGTACATATACAGAAAACCCACACCCCCTAGAAAGCCTACGTATATATCTTTTAAGGAACTCCTCGAAGAGGAAAGAAAACAATGCTCCTGCGATTGCGAATGTGAAAAGCTTTACGATATGTGTTTTGAAAGTTGCGGTGGAAAGATTCTTATTAAGAAAATCTGTATAGAAAATTGCGATTAAACTTTATACCTATGGACGGAATGCTTCTGGTAATAATCGCTTATCTATTAGGTTCCTTGACTTTCGGAGAAATTATCGCCAGACTTAAAGGAGTAAACCTCAGGGAAATAGGTAGCGGAAACGTAGGAGCTACGAATGTTTCCCGTGCCCTCGGAAAGAAATACGGAATATTGGTATTCATACTGGACATGCTTAAAGGCTTTATACCTACTTTATTGGTCGTAAAGATTTACGGATTAGACTCTTGGATTACTTTTCTCGTGGGTATAGCTTCCGTAGTCGGTCATATGTATCCTTTATTCTTCAAATTTAGAGGTGGAAAAGGTGTAGCGACAGCCTTTGGAGTTCTCCTCGCTGTATCTGTAAAGGCGGCTTTTTTATCCTTCCTAACGTGGTTGTTTGTAGTGTATGAGACCAGATACGTTTCCCTCGGCTCAATAATAGCCTCTTTTATCTCCGTACCTTTGCTCGCAATATTTGAATATCCATTGAAACTCATATTCATGGCTTTGATAATCTCCTTGCTGGTGTTGTATAAGCATAAGGACAATATAGGCAGGCTCTTGATAGGACGAGAACACAAAATTTAAAGTTTTATAATCTTCAAGTATGACTCCCGAAGAACAACTAAAACTCATAAAGGAAGGAACCGTTGAAATAATAGAAGAAGAGGAGCTGCTTAAAAAACTCAAAGAGGGAAGACCTCTGAGAATAAAAGCGGGCTTTGACCCTACTGCTCCAGATCTTCATTTGGGACACGTGGTTTTGCTCCAAAAACTCAGACAGTTTCAACAACTTGGACATGAAGTTTACTTCATTATCGGAGACTTTACAGCAATGATAGGAGACCCTACCGGAAGAAACGAAACCAGACCGCCATTATCGAGAGAACAGGTTGTAGAAAACGCAAAGACTTATGAACATCAAGTCTTTAAAGTTCTTATACCTGAAAAAACCAAAGTGGTATTTAACTCAACCTGGTTGGAGAAATTGGGAACAAAGGGATTGATAGAGCTTTGTGCAAAGTATACGGTAGCGAGGATGCTCGAAAGAGACGATTTCTCTAAAAGATTTAAAGAGGGTATTCCCATATACATTCACGAGTTTATTTATCCGCTTCTCCAGGCTTACGATTCCGTTGCGATAAAAGCGGATGTGGAAATAGGCGGTACAGACCAGAAGTTTAACCTTTTAATAGGAAGGGATATTCAAAGGGAATACGGACAAGAACCCCAAGTTTGCATAACACTTCCCCTCCTCGTAGGACTTGACGGAGTAAGAAAAATGTCAAAATCCTACGGGAACTACGTGGGAATAACGGAAGAACCCAAAACTATGTTTGCCAAGATTATGTCAATTCCCGATGAGATAATGTGGGACTGGTTTTTACTCCTCACAGACCATACGAAAGAGGAAATAGAAAAAATGAAGAAAGATATGCATCCGATGGAGGCTAAAAAATACCTCGCCCACACTATAGTAAAAAGATTTCATTCTGAAGAAGAGGCTGAGCAGGCAAAAGAATGGTGGGAAAAGACATTTTCCCAAAGGGAATTTCCCGAAGATGCACCCGTTGTTGAACTCTCTGAAAGCAAAGTAAAAGCGGTAGATTTCTTAGTCAAAATAGGTGCAGTAAAATCTAAAAACGAGGCCAGAAGGATTATACAAGGTGGAGGGCTAAAGGTAAACGGTGAAAAGATAACTAACCCTAATGAGGAGATATTAATCAACGGAGAAGTTAGGGTAAAAGTGGGCAAGAAGAAATTTTATAGAGTTGTAAATAAGGACACCTGTGGGAGGTGAGCAAATGATGTCAATTATAAACAATACTCACACCTTCCCACGAGGTGCCCTCCGCTACCCCTACACGAGGGGTAGGAACTACTACTCCCTATTCCCGCAAGAAGCGGAAACTCGGGAGATACTTTTGTGCCCTCCACCCATTTCGGGCTTCTTAGGGCTAAATTCAAAGTCTAACCCCGCGGGGCTGAGGTCTTTTTCAAGACCCTCTGTATATTATTTTAACATTTTTGATAAGCTTTACAATCAAAAACGCCAACTGTTTGCAGGAGGAATAAAATGAAGGGAGAAGCCCTTTTGTTTATGCTTTTTTCCTGGATGCTTATATGCTCTCTCTCGGTATACTGTTTTACAATGCTTTTTACCCATCCAGAGGTTAAACAAAAAATTCACCGAGAGGATAGGTTAGAAGAAGAACCCGAAGAAATTACTTGATAAATTCAAAGTAGCATATCTCCTTCTCATAATCCCTTTCTTTCCACTGTATACCTTTCACTCCTTTCATTTCCCGTACAAACCCTTCGATAAATCCCCATCCGCACCAGCAGACTGCGTGCTGTATAGGTTTCAAGTTATCTCTGCTCAAAAGCTCGTAAAAAACACAGCTACATATGCCCGCTCTCATATCCTCCAGATTGATACGCTGGGCGAACCCGAATTCCCTCAAAGCGTTTTCAAGTATATAAGGCCAGGTATCCGGAGAATACTTTTCCATAAGATTCTTTGCTAAATCCCTACCGAGTTGACGTATTATTGCGAAAGAACCTTTGTCTCCGTAAATTTTCATAAGCTCTTCCGCAAAGGTATAAACCAGCTCCCTTCCCTGAAGATTTCCAGCCAAACGGTTTACGATTGTCTTTACTCCGTTCTCCCCTATAGTTTTTTCCATAAGGCTTAATAATAGTTCTATAGTTTCGCGGGAAATCTCCTTTGTCTCCATAGTATTAAATATACTTGTGAACTGTTAAAGCTTCTAAAAAATTACTAAAGGAAATGAGAATGATTTTTAACATACATTTTTTTTGAATTCCTAATAAATTTCCCTTAAGAAAAAAGAAAAAAGGAGGTAAGAAACATGACAACAGCGGCTTTAAACGGACAAGTTTTCACAGAGGATATTTTAAAGGATAAAAATATAATTGACAAAAACACCGGAAAACAACCAAAAGAGATAAAAATAGAAGAAGATAAGATAGTAATAGTGAAGGAAAAAGGAGAGGAAACTATACCGCTGAATTCTCTGAGAGGAAAAGCTATTTACACCAGGCTTACCACGGGAATATCGGAGTTTACCGAACCTATCTACGTTTAAGTTTCCTCCTTCATCCTTTCTATTAACTCTTTTACGACTTCGTCTATTTCTTCATCCGATTCGGGAGCAATAATCTCGATACTTCCGTCTTTGTCGTAAGCATAACCGTACAGT
>QNXQ01000032.1 GCA_003978875.1 Aquifex sp.
AATTACTTTTTTGAGTTTGTTCCCTCGTTAAAATCTCTCCTTTTTCTTTTTTTTAACATTAATTTTATGAAACTATTTATAGTTGAATCACCTACAAAAGCAAAAACTATCCAGAAATTCCTCGGTAAAGATTTCTACGTAAAGGCAACTTTAGGACACATAAAAGATTTACCCGAAAAGGAATTGGGTGTAGACCTTAAAACTCTTAGAGCTAAATATGTTTATTTGAGAGGAAAGAAAAAATTAATCGGAGAGTTAAAGAGGCTTTCGAAAAAAGCGGAAATAGTTTATATCTGTACAGACCCCGACAGGGAAGGTGAAGCAATAGCTTACTTTTTGAAAAAGGATTTGCAAAAGGTCAATAAAAATATAAAAAGAGCCGTATTTTACGAAATTACTCCTGAGGCTATAAAGGAAAGTATAAGAAATGCAGGAGATATAGATATAAACCTCGTGTATTCACAATTTGCACGCAGGATTTTAGATAGATTAATAGGTTATCTAATTTCCCCTATACTTTGGAAGGAGTTTAAAAATTACAAGCTTTCCGCCGGAAGAGTTCAATCCCCGGCATTGCGTTTAATAGTTGAAAGGGAAAGGGAAATCCAAAACTTTAGAGTAAAAAAATATTACTACGTTAAGGTTCTTCTGGAAAAAGATGGAGAGGTTTTTCACGCTATTTATGACTACAGGTATGAAAACCCGTCGGATGCAAAAATAATTGCGGAAAAATTGGAAAAAGGTTTTTTCAGTGTATACAGCATTGATATAAAAAAGGATAAAGTGTATCCTCCCAAACCTTTTATTACCTCAGACCTTCAAGCCGAAGCTAATGCGAAGTTAGGATTTCCTCCCGAAAAAACCCAAAAACTTTCCCAAGAACTCTACGAAAAAGGTTATATCACTTATCCGAGAACCGATAGTTATAGGATGAATGAACAAAAAGCGAAAGAGTTTATGAACTTTATAAGAAAAGAATTCGGAGAAAAGTACGTAGGAAGATTAAGGAAATTTCGTAAGAAAAAAAACGTGCAGGGAGCTCATGAGTGTATAAGACCCACAAAGCCTATTCCAACGATACCCGAAAGAGAAGAACTCAGACTTCTTTATGACCTTATATTCCGTAGAACTTTGGCTAGCTTAATGAAGGAAATTCAGCTAGAGAGAAAAAAAGTTATCGTTGAAGCGATTACACCTGAGCTAAGAAGACCTATATATTTGATAGCAAAAGGCTTAAAAGTAGTTTTCGATGGATGGAGTAGAGTTTATCCCTCAGAAATAAAGGAAGAACTTTTACCCCAGCTCGTGCAAGGAGACCTTCTAAAGCTTATAAAGACAGACCTTGAAGAGAGAAAGACTCAACCCCCTTCCAGATATACCGAAGGTACTTTGATAAAAACCCTTGAGAAACTTGGTATAGGCAGACCTTCAACATATTCGACCATAGTAAAAACCTTGAAGGAGCGAGGGTATATAACGGTTAAAAATAAAATCATTTTACCTACGGAAGTAGCTTTTGAAGTAGTAGACTTCCTAATGGAAAACTTTCCCCTTTTAATGGACTATAAATTTACATCATTAATGGAAGAGAAACTGGACTTAATTGAAGAAGGAAAGGTTGATTGGAAAGAAGTTGTTTACGAATTTGGGTCAAGAGTTCTCGGTAAGGAGCTCCTTAAAGTTTGAGGTGGTGGCCCAGGGCGGAGTCGAACCGCCGACACCCCGGTTTTCAGCCGGGTGCTCTACCACCTGAGCTACCGGGCCTCCAGCCAAGAATATATTTTATAACCTTCTTTCCCTCAGTTCAAGTATTAAAGCTCTATACTTAAAACTTATGGAAAATTTTAAGAAGCGACTTCACAATACATTCCTGCTCGTAATCCAGGTTTTTATGTGGTTTACCATAACTCTGGAGTTTATATCCTTACTAAATAAGATTGTTTTAAACTTGAAGAATTTCAACTTTTCCGGGATAGAAACCCACGATATTATAATTAAAATCCTGAATATTTTGATAATATACGAGCTATTTACCACACTACTTACAGCATTTGAGGAGAAGAAGATAAAACTAATTCTCATTATCGATACGGCTATGATATTTTTTATAAGGGAACTTTTGATAATTCTATTTTCTTATAAAAAGCTGGAACTTCATGTAGGAGTATCTTACGCCTTAATTTTAGGCACTTTGGGAATTCTAAGATTTCTGTATATGAAGTATAAAATTGATATAGAATGAGAGAATAATAAATTGAATTTGTTGACGAGCTTCGGATAAGTGTTTATATTCTATATTAATGAGTAGTGTTTATAAAGTTGGCATGATTTTTTCTGATATTGTAGGGTCTACAACGAGAAATGTTTCCTTTGAAGATATTGAG
The DNA here is from genome assembly GCA_003978875.1 of Aquifex sp. GTDB lineage: Bacteria > Aquificota > Aquificia > Aquificales > Aquificaceae > Aquifex. The sequence goes on from QNXQ01000032.1 coordinate 2,385, forward strand.
AACTTTTTAGGAAAGAGTTTGGATACTTTTATGAGAAATTTTGGAAAAAGCAATCATTTAGTCCTTGAACAATATAAGTTATTTGAGGAAAAATTGGTATATTTAACGGAAAATTTTGCACCTATACAGGAAGGTAAGATTTCATTCAAATTCGTTGGGGATGGAGTTATATATAGTTATAGTTAGCAATTTTGAAAATCAGGAAAGTTTTAGAAAGAAAGCCGAGAAATATCATAATGAACTTAAAAAAAAGATAGAAGCAGAAAAGAAAAATATTAAATTTAGAACGGTTGCATGTATAGGAAGACTAAAGCTTTTTAGAATTCCTATTAGAATACGAACTAATTGTCCACTATACGAATGGATAGGAAAAGATTTAAGCGAATTGATTAAAAAGTCAAAAGAAGTAAGCGATTTTTATTTCTGTCCAATACTTTAAGAAATAAAATTTTATAGACAGAATGGGAGAAATGAGTATAAAGGAACGAATTGAAATAGTGCTTGAAATTTATAAGGATATTTCCCGGCAGATTCAGTTTGCGGATACAAAGGCCGGGCTTATTCTTGCGTGGCACGGTGCGAGTTTAGGATTTATCACAAAGATTCTTTTTGATGCTCTAAAAAGTAATAAAGATAAACTACCACTGGAGTATATACTTGTGCTTTTATTTATTCTAATTTTAATCTTTGCAGGTATTTCCATATACTACGCACTAAACACCGTTTATCCAAGGTTGAGAGATACGGATTGCGTCAATGAATGTATGTTCTGGGCTTATCATATAAGTTGTGAAGACTTTCAAAGGGATTTAGAAAGGTTCAAGCAAAACATGAAAGACTTAAACCGGATTCTCGATTGTTTGAGTAGGTCTGTGGTCAGCGTTTCGGGTATTTTAAAGAACAAGTATTCAAAACTCCAAAGCTCTGTTAGATGGTTAATAATATCCCTCTTTCTTGAAATTGTTTTCCTTATTGTCCTATTTATCGGATATTTTTATTTTGGTTGATTTTCAAGATTCATTCAACACCTCCCTATAAAATTGAATTTAGAATGAACAAATTTTTACGGTCTATGGTTGCGGTTTCCTTACTTATCCTCGGGGTTTTTTTATACTTCAAGTTTTTCAAAGAAGATTACCAAGTTTACGAGGTAAAAGTATTACCCTTGGTAAAAGCGGTTTACGCCACCGGGTACATAAAAGCCTACAATGAGGTTGAGGTAAAATCACGGGTTGCAGGATACTTAGTAAAAGTCTATAAAGATGTCGGAGAGATTGTAAAGAAAGGAGAACTTCTTGCAGAACTCGAAAATAAACCTTTAGAAAGAAAGATAGAGGAAGTAAGAACTGAACTTGAAAATCTCCAGGAAAAATTGTCTCCACAATCTTACTTTATAAAGAGCTTTAAGGAAAAAATCGCAGCTAAAAGGGAAAGGGTAGAGGAATTAAAGTATAGACTTCAGAGAAGAAAAAAGCTTTATGAGAAAGGCCTTATTTCGAGAGAGGAAATTTTCAACCTTGAGAAACAGTACAACGCTCAACTAAAAGAGTTATTAGCCCTTGAGTTGGAGTTTAAGGAAAATGTGAAGGAAATAAAAAGAAAAATAAAAGTCCTTAAAGCTACATTGAACCGATTAGAGGAAGAACTAGAGCAGTATAAAATAAGAAGCCCGATAGGTGGTGTAATCCTTAAAAGGAATGTGGAGGTAGGAGATTATGTGAATACCTTTATGGAAACCAAACCCTTGTTTGTTATAGGTGATTTAAGGAAATTAAAAACGATTTTGGAAATAGATGAGGAGTACTCTTATCTTGTAAGACCGGGTCAAAAGGTTTACATAACTATTGATTCAGTTCCGGAAAGGGTTTACGAGGGAAGAATTGTAAAGATTTACAAGAAGGTAAATGAAAAGAAAAAGAGTTTCGAGGTGGAAGTAGAAGCGGATTATGACGTAGAACTTCTTTCGGGAACAACGGTTGAAGCAAATATAATCATTTCAGAAAAGTTAGGTATAGCTATTCCGAAAGAGGCAATATTTGAAGAAAACAAAGTGAGGGTTATCGAAAAGGGAAAAATTGTTGAAAGAGTAGTAAAGCTTGGAGAGACTTACGGTGATATGGTTGAAGTCCTTGAGGGACTTCAAAACGGAGAAAAGGTCGCGATAGAAAAATGAAGGGAAATTTTTTCATATCGCTTAGGTTATTCTTCGAAAGGAGAAGACAAAGTGTAATTGCAACACTTGGGGTGGTTATAGGTACAGCGGCCTTTATAGTGATGAGTTCAATGGTAAACGGGTTCCAAAAATATTTCCTCGAAGAGGCTCTCAATATAAATGGACATGTAAAGATTTTTGTCGAAAGCACTTTTAGAGAAGATAGAATTCTCAGAAAAGTTTACAAAGAGGGAGTTTTTCTGGTTTTGGGTGCAAAACCGAAAAGTGTGAAGGATAGAATTTCCAACTATAGGGAGATTTTGAGCAAGTATGCAAAAGATGAAAATGTTTTGGGAATTACCCTGCACCTTGTAGGAAACGGAGTTATATCTTACGGTGTTAAGGAAAAGCCGGCAACTTTTGTAGGGATATTTCCTGAATTAGAGGATAAAACTTTGAGGATTTCAAAATACCTTGTAAAGAATAATCTTGGTCAATTAGAAAGAAATAAGGAAGCTGTAATTCTCGGTATTAAGCTTGCCGAAGAGCTGGGAATAAAAGATATAGGAAAGAAAGTTGTTCTCGTTTCACCCAACGGAACACTCCACAGATTGAAAGTTGTAGACCTTTTAAAAACCGGAATTACTGAAATAGATAAATCTCGAGTTTATCTGCATATTAAAAAACTTCAGGATATCCTTGGAAAGCCTAACGAAGTGAACGAAGTAATTCTCAAACTGAAAAGTGCAGATTTAGCTCCCGTTTACGCCAAAAGGTTTACTAAAGAAACCGGCTACAGGGCTGAGAGCTGGCAGGAGTCCTTTAAAAATTTCCTATCAATATTTAAAATTCAGAAAATAATAACCCGTTCTGTAGTCTTTGCCATACTCTTGGTTTCAGGCTTCGGAATTTTCAATATCATAATGATGACTGTTTTAGAGAAGAAAAGGGATATAGCAATACTTAAAGCAATGGGTTACGAAAAGAGGGATATAATACTGATTTTCTCGCTTCAGGGAATAATAATAGGTGTATTCGGAGGATTAGCGGGAAACTTTCTGTCTTACGGAATCCTTGAGTGGTTGGAAACTATCAAAATAGAAGTTGAAGGAATAATAAGAGCTGAAGGCTTCCTTCTTGACAGAAGTATTTCCTATCACCTGCAGGGTTTTATCTTTGCGGTATTAGTTTCCTTTTTGGCATCCTTTTACCCTGCCTATAGAGCTTCTCGATTTCATCCTGTAGAGGTTTTCAGAAGTGGGAGCTGATACAGTTCTCAAAGCGGAAAATATAAAAAAGCTCATAGGGAACTACGAAATATTAAAGGGAATAAATTTCTCGGTAAAAAAAGGAGAGTTTGTAAGCATAGTTGGAGCATCGGGTTCCGGAAAGAGCACACTTTTATACATACTGGGACTCCTTGATACTCCCACGGAAGGAAAAATTTTCCTTGAAAACAAAGAGGTTGATTTTTCCCAAGAAAAGAAACTCGCCACTTTGAGGAACAGAAAGTTCGGGTTTATTTTTCAGTTCCATTATTTAATTCCCGAGTTTACCGCTCTTGAAAACGTAATGATACCTATGCTAAAGGCAGGTGTAGACTCAAAACGGGCAAAAGAAAAAGCGGAGTATCTTCTGGAGAGATTAGGACTCAAAGATAAGATATTAAGAAAACCCTATCAACTCTCCGGAGGAGAACAGCAAAGGGTTGCAATAGCGAGAGCTCTTGCCAACGACCCTCTTCTTCTTCTTGCCGATGAACCTACCGGAAATCTTGATTCTTTAAACACCCAAAAGGTTATGGAAATCTTTCAGGAATTAAACAGTGAAGGAACAACAATAGTTATGGTAACCCATGAAAGGGAACTAACCCGAATGACCCACAGAGTGGTTGAAATAAAGGACGGAGAAATAGTAGAAGAAACTACTCTGGTTTAATTACATCGGTACCAACATAGTCCCTCAGTACCTCCGGGACTATAATGCTTCCATCCTCCTGCTGGTAATTTTCAAGAATTGCAGCAAGAGTTCTCCCTACTGCAAGACCGGAGCCGTTCAAAGTATGAACAAATCTATTTTTTCCGGTTTTAGAATCCTTGAATCTTGTATTCATTCTGCGTGCTTGGAAATCCTCACAATTGGAACAGGAGGAGATTTCCCTGTATTTGTTTTGGGAAGGGAACCAGACTTCTATATCGTAAGTTTTTGCTGCGGAAAAACCAAGGTCTCCCGTGCAAAGTTCTACTACTCTGTAAGGCAATCCCAAAAGCTGAAGTACTTCCTCTGCATCGCGGGTTAGTTTTTCTAATTCTTCATAAGAAGTTTCGGGATGAACTATTTTTACCAGTTCAACTTTATCAAACTGATGCTGTCTGATTATTCCTCTAATGTCTTTGCCGTATGCTCCTGCTTCTCTTCTATAACAAGGAGTGTAAGCGGTAAGATAAATAGGGAGTTCTTCCTCTTTAAGGATTTCATCCCTGAAGAGATTGGTCAGTGGCACTTCAGCGGTTGGAATTAAATAAAGATTATCCCTTTCGCATTTATACAGGTCTTCCTCAAATTTCGGAAGTTGTCCCGTACCTATCAAGATTTCGGGTCTCACCAAATGGGGCGGAAAAACTTCCTTATATCCCTTTTTTGAGTGTAAATCCAACATAAAATTAATCAAAGCCCTTTCCAGTTTAGCTCCCCAGCCTTTTATTACGGTGAACCTGCTTCCGGAAAGTTTAGCTCCTCTTTTAAAATCGAGTATTCCCAGCCTTTCTCCTATTTCCCAGTGGGGTTTAGGTTCAAAGTTGAATTTTCTCGGTTCACCCCATCTTCTTATCTCAACATTATCATTTTCATCGCTTCCAACGGGTACACTCTCATGGGGTATATTGGGAATCCAAAGAATTGTACTTTTCAGCTCTTCTTCTACTTTTCTTAACTCTTCCTCCAGTTTTTCTATCTCCCCTTTAAGACCTTTTACTTTGTTTTGTATCTCTGTTGTGTCTTTACCTTCTCTTTTTAATATCCCTATTTCCTTACTAAGTTTATTCCTTTCATTTCTCAAGCGTTCCAGTTCTTTTATTATCTCGCGCCTTTTTTTATCCAATTCAAGCACTTTGTCCACGAGTTTTACCAGTTCTTTATCTCGTGTAGATAGACGCTTTTTAACAAACTCGGGGTCTTTCCTTATGAGTTCTATGTCAATCATTTGTGAGTATATTTTACTCTATGTTTGTCGATGCCCATACTCACCTTGAACTTCTCGCTTTATCCGAAGTACCTTTTCATAAACTTATAAGTAAAGAAGAAATTCTCAACTTTTTGAGGGAATTGGATAAAAAGCACCTAGTAGCGTACGGACTTGATTATTCTCACGAAATTACTCCTGTGGATTTAAACAGTGTGAATTATCCCTTACTGCTTATTTACAAAGATGGTCATAAAGGGATTATGAACGACTCTATGAGAGAACTTTTAGGAAAAGATGATTGCTTTTTGTATGAAGAAGACCTTTGGCAGGTAGTAGACAAATTGAAACCGAAAGGGGAAAGATTAAGAGAATTCATTTTAAAAGGCTTGGAAAAAGCGAGTAATATGGGTATATCCGAGATTCACGATTATGTCGACGATAAGGTTGCGGAAGTTCTATTTTCTATAAACCCACCCTTGAGAGTTGTTCTCATGCCCTACTACAGCAGTCTTGATAAAGTTCTAAAGTTATTCGAAAAATTCGGGGAAAGAGAAAATTTAAGACTGGGATGGGTAAAGGTTTACATAGATGGTTCCATATCTGCAAGAACAGCATATCTAAAAAAACCTTATGCGGATACTGAGAGCACTGGAAAACCTTTAATATCGGAAGATAGATTGGTAAGGATAATAAAGGAACTCGAAAATAAGGGTTTAAGAGTGTCTATGCATGCAATAGGGGACGGGGCTATAGAACTTGCTATAAGAGCTTTGGAAAAAGCGGAACCTTCCTTGAAATACCACAGAATAGAACACGCCGAGATGATTACGGAAGAACAGATAGAGAAAGTGAAGGAACTTAATGTTCTCCTCTGTATGCAACCTAATTTTAACTGTTATTACAGGGATATTTACTTTAAAGCTCTGGGTAAGGAACGAGCCTGCCGGATAAACCCCATAGACATAGTGGATAAAATCGGAGCAGACCTTATATTCGGAACGGATATGATGCCTTTTGATATAAATTACGCCGTTGAATGTGCAAAAAAGAAGATACCAGAGAATAAAGTTCTTTACTACTTCGGAGGATGGAAGAAGGATAAAAACTACTTAGATTTAAAATAACTATGAGGAAGTTCATAATTTCGGAGGGAGATATTCCGAAAAAGTGGCTTAATATCCTGCCCTTGCTTCCTGAACCTTTGGAACCGCCTCTAGACCCTGAAACTAAAGAGCCTATAAGCCTGGACAAGCTACTTGCTATATTTCCCGAACCGCTTATTGAACAGGAAGTTTCGGAAAAAGAATGGATTGATATTCCCGAAGAAGTTATTGAAATTTACTCTCTCTGGAGACCTACACCGCTTCACAGGGCTAAAAACTTGGAGGAGTATCTCGGAACTCCTGCAAAAATCTTTTATAAAAATGAAAGTGTATCTCCTCCTGGAAGTCATAAACCCAATACTGCGGTAGCACAAGCTTATTACAACAAAATCTCAGGAGTTAAAAGGCTTACAACGGAAACAGGAGCAGGACAGTGGGGAAGTGCATTGTCCTTTGCCACCCAGTTTTTCGGTATACAGTGCAGGGTTTATATGGTAAGGGTAAGCTATAACCAAAAACCCTACAGAAGAATTCTTATGGAAACTTGGAAGGGTGAAGTTATCCCTTCTCCGAGTCCATACACAAATGCGGGTAAGAAATTCTACGAAGAAAACCCAAATCATCCGGGTAGCTTGGGAATAGCTATTAGTGAAGCAATAGAAGAAGCCGCCAGCAGAGAGGATACAAAGTATTCCCTTGGAAGTGTATTAAATCACGTATTGCTCCATCAAACGGTTATAGGGCTGGAAGCTAAAAAACAGATGGCCGAAGCGGGATATTATCCCGATGTAATTATAGGAGCGGTTGGAGGTGGTAGCAACTTTGCAGGCTTATCTTTCCCTTTCCTTGCGGATGTATTAAAGGGAGACAAAAGAAAAGAAGACCTTAAAGTAATAGCGGTAGAACCAGAAGCTTGTCCTACACTTACAAAGGGTGAATACCGATACGATTTTGGAGATACTGTAGGACTTACTCCCCTCATAAAAATGTATACCTTGGGACACGATTTTGTCCCGTCTCCTATACACGCGGGAGGGCTGAGATATCACGGAGATGCTCCTCTGGTATGCAAACTTTACAATTTAGGTTTTATAGAAGCAAGAGCGTATAAACAAAGGGAAATATTCGAAGCAGCTTTAACCTTTGCAAGAACCGAGGGAATAATACCTGCCCCTGAATCCGCCCACGCTATAAAGGCGGCTATTGACGAGGCTCTCAAGTGCAAAGAAACGGGAGAAGAAAAAGTGATTCTGTTTAATCTTTCGGGACACGGATATTTTGACCTGTTGGCTTACGATAAATATCTTCACGGAGAATTGGAGGATGTGTAAATTTAGTTAAAATTAAACCAATGAGTAGGGTTCTAATATTTCTGGAAGAATTAGTTGAGGATGTTGAATATATATACCCTTACCTTAGGTTTAAGGAAGAAGGTTTCGAAGTAGTCTCAGCAGCTCCGAAACTTAAAGAATACAAAGGAAAAAAGGGAATGAGCTTTTTCCCCGATAAAACCATAAAAGATGTATATCATACAGAGTTTGATTGTGTCTTCATACCGGGCGGATACGCTCCCGATAGATTAAGAAGATATCCCGAAGTATTGCATATAGTTAAAAAGCACTACGAAAAGGATAAGCTTGTATGTGCAGTATGTCACGGACCGTGGGTTCTTATCTCAGCAAAGATTGTTAAGGGTAAAACTGTTACAGGATTTTTTGCAATCAAAGACGATTTAATTAACGCCGGAGCTAATTATACCGGTAATCCTGTGGAAGTAGATGGAAACCTGATAACCGCAACAGACCCCAACTCTATGTTGGAAATGGTAAGGATTATAGTGGAGAGGCTGAAGAAATGAAAATTCTCGTTTCTCTTCTGCTTTTATTTGTTTTTTCCTTTGCAAAGGATTTGATTCTGGTATCTATTTATCCCTTTTACGATGTAGTAAAGGAAATAAGCGGCAATGACTTTAGAGTAGAGAGCCTTGTTCCCCCTAAAGCGGATTACCACATGTACGAGCTTACCCCCAGGGAGCTTATAAAACTTTACGTAGCCAAGGTTCTCTTTGTGAGCGGGATTCCACTGGGTGAATGGGAAAGAAAACTTGAAAGAATAACAAAAGCTAGGGTTTTTTACCTCTCAAGGGATATAGATATCCTCTTTTACGGTCATAAGGAACTCGGAAAAGACCCCCATTTTTGGGTATCTCCTAAGCGTATGCTTTTGGTTGCAGAAAACGTGAAAAAATCCCTCGAGGAGATATATCCAAAGAAGAGTTTCGAGGAAGGGTATAAAAACGCATATAGTAAGCTTGAAGAACTTCACAAAGCTTATATAAAAACACTATCAACCTGTAAGTATAGAGGTTTTGGAGCATTACATCCGGCATTTGGTTATCTCGCCGTAGACTATAATCTCGAACAGATTGTTCTGAAAGAGGAACACAGTCACGGTGATATATCTCCTAGAGAACTCAAGAAACTAATAAGGAAAATTAAGAGAAAAAAGATTAAAGTAGTTCTTATCCCTAAAGGATTCCATTCAAAAGTCGCCCATATACTTAAGGAAGATTACGGTATCCCTGTTTACGAAATTAACATTAAAATTATCCCTGAGAAAGAAGGAGATAACTATTACTCTATAATGGATAGGAATTTACGGGTTTTGAAAAAGGCTCTGAAATGCGAATAGTAGAGGTTAAGAACCTGAATTTCTCCTATGACGGCAGGTATAAAGTTTTGGAAAATGTATCCTTTTTTGTGGAGGAAGGAGATTTCCTGGGAATAGTGGGACCAAATGGTGCTGGCAAATCCACACTGTTTAAACTCTTGCTCAGATTTTTAAAGCCTCAAAGTGGAGAGATACTGCTCTTTGGAAAGAGAATAGAAGAATTTAGAGATTGGAAAAGTATAGGGTATGTACCTCAGAGACTTAGTGTAGAACATACCTTTCCCGGAAAAGTGAAAGAACTCCTATTTAGCGTTTCACGTGATAAAAGAGAAACCGAGTATTTGATAGAGTATTTGAGGATAGGAAATATTTTGGATAAACAGTTTACAAAGCTTTCGGGTGGACAACAACAAAGAGTTCTTTTGGCTATTGCTTTATCGTCCAATCCTAAACTTATACTTCTCGATGAACCAACCACAGGTCTGGATATTCACGCACTCAACCATTTAATAAACATACTTCTGGATTTGAATTCAAATCATAGGAAAACCATCATGATGATATCCCACGATATAGGAACACTTTTGAAACACTCCAATAAAATTCTCTGTTTGAATAGAAAGGTGTGTTACTTTGGTAATCCTGTCGATGCGATAGAATTCATAGAAGAAGTTTTCGGACTAAGGGGAATATTAGATGGAACTTCTTAGTTACGATTTTATCCAGAGAGGTCTTCTTGCTGGGATACTTATAGCTGTTTCCACAGCTCTTATAGGTGTTTTTTTAATTCTAAGAAGGTTTGCCTTTTTAGGAGCTGGACTATCCCACGCGGCTTTCGGCAGCATAGCAATAAGCTTCCTTATAAACGCGGATATATACTTCACTACAGTTATATTTACTGTACTCATCGCCAACCTTATAGAGTTTCTAACTCAAACGAGAAAAGTGCCGGGAGATACAGCTATAGCGGTGATTTTTTCAAGCGGAATGGCTCTTGCAGTAATAATATTGGGTATAGCTAAGGGTTTTGGTGAGAACTTATTCTCCTATTTATTTGGAAATATTCTTATGGTAAGCAAAGAAGAACTTGTTTACTCATTCTTTGTTTTTTTACTTACAATGTCTTTTTTACTGGTTTTCTACAAAAAACTATTGATAACAACATTTTCCGAAGAAATCGCAAGAGTAAAAGGTGTGAATATCTCTTTCATTAATTATGCGTTTGTATCTTTAACAGCCGTAGTAATAGTGGCAAGTATAAAGGCCGTAGGTGTTATTCTCGCTTCCTCTTTGGTAGTCATTCCGGCAATGACGGGAATTCTTTTGGCTAATTCTTTCTTAATGAGTTTAGTTTATTCTTGCTTAATATCAGTTCTTTCTGTAGTATCGGGTATCTTCGTTTCCTTTAAATACGACCTTCCGCCCAGTGGTACCATTGTAGGAATTTCCATACTCGCCTTTATTTTATCCTTTGTATTAAGGAAGCTTCCTCTGAAGTAAAACCTTAAACTTGTCTCCCATAGATACGAGCATAGTTTTAAGTCTCGATAGTCTTTCTACACTTTCGGCATTCTCTTCCCAGCTTAGCTTTTCAAGTTCATTCAGAAAGGTGGGTATATGCATTAAAAAATCCCTTTGACTCTGAAAGAGTATAGTCTCGAGACCGAAATCCTTCCCATACTCTATAAGAGCGGAAAAGTTAACATGGGCGGTAATATCAACACTTCCCGCTTCCTTTGTAAAGTCCTTGATGACTTTATGGTCTTTGTAAGCTACTACAGTTCCTTCAGGAAAACGGGGCAGTTCTTCCGAGGTATATCCGTAATCTATAACCATGTGATAACCTTGTATAAGACTTTCGGAAATTTTCTTGAGAAAATCTATACAATCCAGACATACTTCTAAAACTTGGTTCAGTCCACTGTATCCCATTCTGTTGATGTATTCGTTAATCCTTTCATTCTGAACGTTGAGCCAAATTTCATTTCCCTCTTCGTCTACATAAAGCTCTTTATTTCCCTTAATTACGTGAACGGGCAGGGCATCGAAAAATTCGTTCGAAAAAATTATTCCCTCTATCTTAGGAAGGGCTTCGACCCATTCAACATTGGGAAAATCTCTCAATACCTGTTTTTGTTTTTCTATAAGATATGGGCTAAACTCGTATATGTAGTATTTAATATTCTCAAAAAGTTGAGGATAATTTTCTCTGTAGTAATTTAGTATATCCCTTGCGAGAAGACCTCTTCCGGCTCCCAGTTCCAATAAAACGGGCTTATCAAATTCGGAAAGGTGTTTAGAAAAAAATTCTGCAAGGGCTTCTCCGAAAGCTCTATCCAGTTCGGGAGCTGTAAAGAAATCCTTTAAAGCTCTGTTTGAGGAATAGTACTCTCTTACCGCATGTTCCATAAAGTCTCTAAAGTTTTTGAAAGCCATTTGAATTTATTTTATTAAGCAAAAACATACACTGTGTGATAAAAAAAGTAGAATTCTTAAAATATGAAAAAACTTAAGTATCGGATAATTTTTCTTTTTATACCTTTAATCTCTCTAATTCTGAGAATAATAGGAAGGACTATCCGTTGGAGAAAAAGATACGAATTTAGGAAGGACAAAGGGAAAATTTATGCACTCTGGCACGGGCATGCTTTAGGACTTGCAATGTTTGCCATGGACAGAGGTATAGTCGTTCTGGTAAGCAGATACAGAGACGGAGAGATAGCGGCGAGAATCTTAAAACATTTAGGTTTTGAAGTGGTAAGAGGGTCTACGGAAGAAGGGAAAGCCCACAAGGGAGGTAGAACTGCGGTAAAGAAATTAATGGAACTGCTTCAGCAGGGAAAAAATATAGCGATAACTATTGACGGTCCTAAGGGTCCTGCTTTTAAAGTAAAAAAGGGAGTAATCTATTTAGCTCAAAAAACGGGAAGTCCTATATTACCAGTTGCGGTAAGTTTTGAAAAGTATAAAAAACTAAACTCCTGGGACAGGTTAATAATTCCTTTACCCTTTACGAAGGGTGAGATTCGTCTCGGGCAGGAGATGAAGATTTCCCAGAGCGAAGACTTGGAGAATGCTCGGAAAAAGCTTGAGCGGATTTTAAATAGCCTTTCTTCGGATGTTTGATAGGTTTTTTCTTTTTCTTTTTCTTCTTCGGGGGATATATAATATCCGCTATTTTAGGGGCAACGGCAAATAGAATACTTCCTATTACCGCCGTTGAAAGGATAAAAGGAATAGAAATTGACTTTATATTCGGTTCAAAGGAGGTCATTATCACGGAAAATTCACCTCTGGGGACAAAGGAAAGTGAAGCTCTGAATCTTGTTTTTTTCTTAAGCCCGAATAGATATCCCGCGATGTAAGTAGAAACTATCTTTAGAATAATACCTAATATTATTAGAACCACTAAGAAACCTATTTCTTCGGGAACCGTAAACTGGGTTTCATAAGCAAAGAAGAAGAAAAATAAACCCATGGAGAGTTCCTTTAAATCAGATAACTGTTTTTCTATATTTTCTAAAATTCTCGTTTCCGGTACTATAACTCCAAGGAGGAAGGCTCCGAGTGCTTCCGATATACCTATAGAATGGAAGAAAGTTCCTACAAAAAGAACCATACCTAAAGCAAAGAAGATAAATATTTCTTCTTCGGAAACTGTATCCAGCCATCTGTTGATTTTCGGAATAAAAAATCTGTGAATAATCCAAAAAGCGAGTAATGCCAGTGAAACCTTTATAAGACTTAAAGGTAAAAGGCTCGGGTCAAAACTTCCGGCTTCCTTTAACGGAATTATTACCGCTAGAAGAAGGATCGCTACTAAATCCTCAAATATTAGTATTCCTATAAGCATTTCCGCTTCGGGAGAAGCTATTCTTTTGTAATCCATTAAGAGTTTTGCAATTATCGAAGTGCTCGATGGATAAAACACAGCGGCTAAAATCAAAGCTGAAAGGAAGTCAAAACCAAAAAGGTAAGCGAGTATGAACGGAGGTATAAAATTAAAAACGAAATCTACACTTCCGGTTTTCCAAGCTCCGAGCATGTTTTGAAGTTTCTCGAAGGAGTATTCAAGTCCTATGAAAAAGAACAGAAGAATTATTCCCGCGTGCTTGAAAATTTCGAAGTGCTCCATGTGGTGGGGGTCTATGTAAAACTTAGCTGTAAAACCTACGAGCATAAAGGCTATTATTGAAGGAATACTAATTCTTCTTAAGAGATAAGCTGATCCAAACATTAAAAGCAAAGCAATATAGGGGGCTAATTCCATGAATATATGATGGATTTGATTTGTCATAATTTAAGTACTACAATCTCCGCACATATCAAGGAATTTCAGGAGCTGTTCTCTCGTTCCTACCACTATCAACGTATCTTTTGGCTGGATTTTTTCTTTGTAAGGATCCGGACTCGGAATCATAGTACCGTCTCTGATAATAGCTATTATTGAAACACCTGTTTTTTTTCGGATTTCCAGCTCTGCTATGGTCTTTCCGATAAAGTTGGAATTCTCTCCCACCTTTACCCATTCCATAACAATTTCTTTCATCAAGAATTCCATTTTTTCCGTGCTAACGGTTTGGAAAGTGGTTCCCGCGAGCAAAAATCCCAATTCTCTTGCTTCATCCTCATTTAGGGAAAAAACACAACTCGGTTCTTCTTCTTCCTCTTCGACTAAGTAGAGTTCACGTCTTCCGGTATTGTGAATTATGAGTGTAAGTTCTCCCCCTTCTTCCAACTCTATAGTGTACTTCTTCCCTACACCAGGCAATTCGGTTTCTTTAATTCTCATAACTTAACCACCAATTGTTGTATATTATATCAAGAACTTGAATTTAGATTTCTTTATCAGACTCTTGGGGCTAAGGGATGCCTACACAAGAGGTCATAGCGGGAATAGAAATTGCCTATCAGGCGGGTATGTTGAATAAAGAAGATACACTGAGACTCATAATGGCTTCAATTCTCAGTTCTCTTTTATTCCCTTGGGCTGGAAAGCTTATAAAAAGGATTTTGTAAGGAAGGGTGGAAAATCAATCCACCCAGTAATTGGGAGCTTCTTTTGTAATTTGAACGTCGTGAACGTGTGATTCTCTGTAGCCTGCCCAGGTGATTCTTACAAACTTAGCTTTTTCTTGTAATTCTTTTATATTTTTAGCTCCTACATATCCCATACCTGAACGTACTCCACCGACCAACTGATAGACAACGTCAGCAAGTTTTCCTTTGTAAGGTACCCTACCCTCTATTCCTTCGGGAACAAACTTCTCGAGCTTATCTTGTCCGTATCTATCCGAAGATAGCCTTGAGCTCATAGCTCCGAGAGAACCCATACCTCTGTATACCTTGTAGGCTCTTCCCTGGTAATAAATTGTTTCTCCAGGAGCTTCTTCTGTACCTGCAAGAAGATTTCCAAGCATAACTGCACTTGCTCCTGCGGCGAGAGCCTTTACTATATCTCCTGAGTATCTTATACCTCCATCCGCTATTATCGGAATTCCGTACTCCCTAGCAACACTTGCGGATTCCATAATTGCGGTAAGCTGAGGTACACCTACACCTGCAACTATTCTCGTGGTACAAATGGAACCAGGACCTACCCCTACCTTTACGGCATCTGCTCCGGCCTCTATTAGCGCTTTAGTTCCTTCAGGTGTAGCAACATTACCCGCTATTACATCAAGGTCAGGGAATAAATTCTTTATCTTCTCAACTGTTTCCAGAACCCTTTTAGAGTGTCCGTGTGCTGTATCAACAACTATTACATCAACGCCGGCCTCTACAAGAGCGGAAACTCTATCCAGTGTTTCTTCCCCAGTTCCTACCGCCGCACCTACCCTGAGTCTTCCCAGTTCATCTTTACAAGCGTTTGGATACTTTCTCCTTTTTACTATATCTTTTATGGTAATTAAGCCCTTTATTCTTCCCTGATCGTCAACTATCGGGAGTTTTTCAATTTTATATTTTCTGAATATTTCTTCTGCTTCATCGAGAGTTATTCCTTCTTTTGCTGTAATTAGATTCTCTTTAGTCATAAACTCCGATACAGGTTTTACGTAATCCTCAGTTCTTATAAACCTTAAGTCTCTGTTGGTGAGAATTCCTACAAGTTTATTTTCCTCGTTTACTACAGGTACACCGGATATCTTATATTTCGCCATAATATCGAGAGCTTCCTTGACTTTGGTGTCCGGCTTTACCACTACGGGATTTATAATCATTCCGCTTTCGGATTTCTTAACTTTTTCAACCTCTTCAGCCTGCTTTTTTATAGGCAGATTTCTATGGATTATACCTATACCTCCTTCCCGGGCAAGAGCTATAGCCAATCGAGCTTCCGTAACTGTATCCATAGCAGCGGATACGATAGGAATATTTAACTTTATTTTTTTAGTCAGATATGTAGAAACATCAACTTCATGGGGCAGTACTTCGGAATATTGGGGTATTAACAAAACATCGTCAAAGGTTAAACCTTCTTTTATTTGCTTCTCAACTTCTACCATAGATATATTATATAATCCGCAGATGGGTTTAAGGTGAGAAGAGGGAAGAATAGGAAAAAGCGAATTTTTAATTTTAGGTTTCGGATTTTCTGACTTTAGGTTTCAACACCACCGAGGGTTAGTTGTTTAATCCTGATAGTTGGTTGAGCGTCCGTTACCGGAACTCCTTGTCCGTCTTTACCGCATGTACCTATTGCCCAACCGATGTCGTTTCCTACCGCATCAACATCCTTCAGAGCCTTAGGACCGTTTCCTATCAGGGTAGCACCCCTTATAGGATACGTAATTTCTCCGTTTTCTATCATATATCCTTCCATAACTTCAAACACAAAGTCTCCCGTAACGGTATTTACCTCTCCTCCTCCCATTTTTACAACGTAAATGCCCTTTTTAGTATCTTTTATTATGTCATCCGGATTGTCTTTACCCTTATCTATAAAGGTATTAGTCATCCTAACTATAGGAATGTGTGCATAGCTCTGTCTTCTACCGTTTCCCGTACTCTCTACACCATCCTTCATAGCCCTCAGTCTGTCGTACATGTATCCTACAAGAATACCGTCTTTTATAAGAACCTTTCTCTGGGCGGGAACACCCTCATCATCTACTGTAAACGACCCGTTGTTGTGTGGAAGGGTTGCGTCATCTACTACTGTGACAAGCTCAGAGGCAACCTTTTCACCCAATTTTCCGGCGTATACGGATAGTCCTTGCTGAACTAAATCGGCTTCAAGACCGTGTCCGACGGCTTCGTGTATCATTGTTCCCCCTGCTTCCGAAGACATAACGACCGTAAAAGTTCCTGCTGGAGCAGGTTTTGCTTTGAGCATTAAAAGTGCTCTTTTTGCCGCTTTTTCGGCAATCACTTCCGGAGGAATTTCGTTGAAAATTTCAAACCCCTTTCTTCCTCCCAGGCTTTCGTATCCCCTTTGAAGGATTTCTCCGTCACTCGCTACAACTTCTACAAAGAAAACTACTCTTTTTTGAATATCTTCGGCTATTTCTCCCAGTGTATTTATTATCAGAATTTCACGACTTTTATCCATAAGAACAGCAAGAACCTGCTTAATGTTATCTCCGAAACTTCTCGCTTTATCATCCGCTCTTTTTAAAATTTCCGCTCTAAATTTTAAATTCTCTTTATCCGGGTCTATAAGAACCTCCGTCCATCCCCGAATATAGCTCTTTCCTATAGCTACCGGTCCGTGTCCCTCTCCTCTGGCGATAATTTTAGCAAGCTCCTTTAGATTTTCGAATGTGGGATTAGTTGTATAACCGTAATAGGTTTTGCCGTTCTTTATTAATCTAAGCCCTACTCCTTCGTCAAAACCGTGGGATAACTTATCTATCTTTCTATCCTCCAATGACATCCTTGTGGTTCTCGATTTTTCATAAAAGATTTCTCCGTACTCTCCTCCTTGGGACATAAGTGTTGATAAAATGTATCCCGCTTTTTCTTTAAGCATTTCCTTTACAGAATCCATTTTTGACCTCCGCGATAAATAAATATCCTATTTAAGAACCTTCTTTTCAACCTTAACATTTACACCTGCATACTTGAGGTCTGGTTCTTTCGAAATAGGGTCAACCCTGTCAGACACAAGAATATTTGTAGGTTCGCCAAATTCACGCGGATATCCAAAAGGTGCGTATATATGTCTTCTTTTTATATTTCCGAAAATAACAACCCTTTCTATTTCTCCTTTATCGGAGAAAATCTTTACTATATCCCACTCTTCAATACCGAGTTCCTGAGCATCTTTAGGGTTCATAATTACAAACGGAGGAACTTCCCCTTTAAGAAGCTCAGGAGATTTTCCGGTCTTAGTCATGGTATGCCATTGGTTCTTCAGCCTTCCCGTGAGGAGTATAAACTCACCTTTTTCGGAAGCTAAATCAAAGTATGCCGGATGGAACTTAGCTTTTCCGCTCTCAGTAGGAAATCTTAAATTTTCGTAAAGCCACTTCCTTCCCCATCTGGCGGGAAGATCTTTATAGCTCAAATGTGAAATATCACATAAACGGCCTTTTGTGGTGTTTTTAAACTCGTTGAATATATCCTCAGGCTTACGGTAGGGAAATAAGTTCTCTCCTCCCATGTATTTTGCAAGTTCTGTAAAAATCTGCCAATCCGGCTTAGCTTCTCCTATGGGTTCCCTGAATTTTTCACATAGAGTAATAGTCCTGTCGGAGCCGGTCATCACCCCCTCTTTTTCTCCCACCTGTGCTGCAGGTAAAACCAGATTTGCAAAGTTTACAGTATCGTTGTAATAAGCATCTTGAACAACCAAAAATACTTTTTCCAGAGCTTTTTCTACCTTCTTCAGGGAAGGTAAAGATACAGCCGGATTTGTACACACTACCCATAAGAACTTTATTTCATCACGGAGTATTAAGTCTATAGCTTCCGTTATAGTAGGTCCCGGTGTTTCCTTTATACCCTCTACTACCCAGAAATTCTCAATGAATTTTCTATCTTCCTTGTTTCTTACATCTCTGTACCCGGGAAGTCCATTTGAAAGGTATCCAACTTCCCTTCCACCCATGGCATTAGGTTGTCCTGTCAAGGAAAAGGGGCACCCTTTGGAGTTGAGTCTTCCCGTTGCAAGATGAAGATTTATTAATGCTATGTTTTTCATTACACCGTTTACCGATTGGTTGAGTCCCTGACACCAAAAGGATATGAGTTTTTTGCTCTTTGCAAAAATCTCAGCTATTAGGTATATATCTTCTTCTTTCACATCGCAGATGCTACTTGCTACTTCGGGAGGGAATTTCCTTGCCTGTTGTAGGGCTTTGTCAAATCCTTCGGTATACCTTTCAACAAACTCGTAATCAATCCAGCCTTTCTTATAAAGTACGTATAAAACGGAATTTAGAAATACCGTATCCGTTCCCGCTCTTATCTGTATAAACACGTCGCTTTTCTTGGCGGTTTCCGTCTCAACTGGGTCTATTGTAATTATCAAAGCATCACTAATCTGTCTTTTCCGTTTTATTACCCTTTTGAAAAGCACTGGATGTGCTATTGCAGCATTTGAACCGATAAAGAGGAATACATCTGCATCATCTATATCCTCGTAGGTACAAGGAGGTCCGTCCGAACCGAAAACCATTTTATAGGCACTTACAGCGGAAGCCATACATAGTCTTGAGTTTGCATCTATGTTGTTGGTTCTCAAAAATCCTTTAACAAATTTATTTATCACGTAAGAATCTTCCGTTAAAAGCTGTCCAGATATATAAAAGTAGAGTTCCTCCGGCTTTAAGGAAAGGATTTTCCTTTTCAGAATTTTATAAGCTTCTTCCCAGGATATTTCCTTGAAAGGTTCAGACTTACTCTCTCTGTATAGAGGTTTTTCTATTCTACCTTTTTCGTAAATTTTCGGTAGATATACGGGTTTCTTACATATATCTCCCTTATTTGCAGGGTGTTCAAAATCACCTTTAATCTTACCCTTTTCATTTATAAATAAACCGCACCCAACTCCGCAATAAGGACACTGAAACCTAGTTTCCCTCATATAAATTTATTTGCAAGTTTTATGCCAAAAGAGATATTTTATAATTTAATCTTCAATAAGGAGGTTTTAGTTGGTCCATAACAAATTAAATGAGTTAGTGGACTGCATAGAACTTCTAAAAGAACCCTTCATAATAGTTGATATAGAAAGTGGTAAACTCATTCATGTAAACATTCCTTTTACAGAAATATACGGTAAGGATATCACAGGGAATTACCTTAAGGAAACTTTGGGAATAGAATTAAGTGACATCATCAAGAAACTCAAAAGGAAGGAAAATGTAAAGGAAGTAGTTACCTTGACCGATTTTTCCGGTAGGGTAAGTACACCCTTCGAAATTGACGCAAAGAGATTTAACTTTGAGGGAAAACGATATGCGCTTGTTCATTTAAAGGATATATCCGAAATTACCGAGCTTCGCAGACAGATTACTTTCGTAAAACGTTTCTATACCGTTTTGGACAAAATAATGAAGATGCCGAAATAGTGAAAGTAATTATCTTGCTAGCTAAAACCTTGAACTTGAAAGTTGTAGCGGAAGGAGTAGAAACAAAGGAGCAACTGGATTTCCTCAAAAAGGAAGGATACGATTATGTCCAAGGGTTTTACATAGGAAAGCCGATGAAAGAAGAAGAACTTTTTGAGTTCTTAGGCTCACTTGGCCAACTCCACTAAAACTCTTCCGCTTTTTGGGTCTATTCCAACCAGTTTTTCTCGTTCATAGTCGTACCTTACATAAGCCCATTCCATCCATTGAGAGTGGAGAAGTTTAACAATTAGGGCTATGATTAAAGCAAAAATTCCGAAAATAGCGAATGCCATATTGTAATGTCCTGTAAAGTCGTAAACTATTCCGTTTACTGTGGGAAGATAAAATCCTCCTATGCCTCCGGCTGCACCTATAATGCCCGTCATAAGTCCCGTTTTATAAGGCCATCTATGGGGAACCAGCTGGAACGTTGCACCGTTGCCGAGGCCGTAAAATATGTAAAGTCCGAGAAACATTAAAATTCCAAGAAGCAAAGGTGGTATAAATATAGAAAATATTAGATTTAAGTCTAAAAATAAAATTTATATCAAAAAATGATTTTGAAGATTTTTAATTGAGACAGAAGATGGTAAAATTGAAGAAATACTTTCTACTACTTTTGGTATATCAAATTGGGCTAAAGTTTATAAATTTGATTTAATAGATATTCAAGATCTGGCTAATGAGATTTTAAATCTTATAGATAAATTATGAATTAAATTTAATTCTTTTAAGGTAGAAGTTAAAAGAGCAAATAAATCTTATCCTTTCACTAGTA
>QNXQ01000034.1 GCA_003978875.1 Aquifex sp.
GGTACAGGAGAAACCTTGAAAGGGTCGGTAATTATGAAACTTACGGAATAGCCGGATTTTTTGGAGTTCCTATGGCCTTTGTAGAACTGCATAAGGGTCACGAGGAATTTCTATGTCCCGTTTTGATAAAACCCAAAAATATAGTTTTAGAGGTTCCGAAAAAATTAGACGAACATTCCGAAAGTCTCACACATATTTTCGAAGAAATACTTCACGATTTGAAACAAAACGTTTTAACTCCCTATATAACTGTTGAAGCAATAGGATTCTTATTTGGATTTGATTTCATAGGTAAAACCTTTATGCCATACCCTTATTCCAAGTTAAGGGAAAAGCTTTTAGAACCATCGGAAAAAGTAGATTACATCATTGATAAATTGAGCAAAGAGGAAATAGAGAAGATAATTTCCACAGTTTATAAGATAACCATCAAAAAAGTCTTAAAGCACGAATACGGGATAAAGGAGGAAAGAATTACCGAAGAACTCCTTGAGGAAGTTCTCCTTATGTGTATGGAAAACTCGGAATTCTCAAAAGAACTTGAAAAGTTCGGCTTCGGCGAAGAGGCTCAAAAAGAGCTGGTAAAAAAACTCAAGAATGTATACAAAATAGATAGGGGCTATAAAAATCTACTTTACGAAAGATTGAGTAGACTCGGATTTTCCTTAGAAGAACAAGCAGCACTGATTGCAAAAGCTTTACAGATGATAGGTCTCAAAGAATTTGCTCCCTTCGTATTTGTTCTAGGTCACGGTAGTAAATCTGATAACAACCCATATGAATCCGCCCTTGATTGCGGAGCTTGTGGAGGTGCTTCCGGACTTTACAACGCGATAATTTTTACCCGTATGGCCAATAATCCACAGGTTAGAAAACTAATTAAGGAAAGATTTGGAATAGAAATTCCAGAAAATACCTACTTTATTCCAGGGCTCCATAATACTACCACCGATGAGATTTACCTTTACGAAACGGAAAGGCTACCCGAAGATGTAAGGGAGAGATTGGAAGAGATAAAAGAGGATTTTGAGAGAGCAAGTATACTAACGGCTGCGGAGAGATACAAGGAACTTTTTGAAGAACAAACGGCAGAAGATGAACTGAGGAAAATATACAAAGTTTTAGAAAACGCCTACGATTGGTCTCAGGTAAGACCGGAATGGGGACTTTCCGGAAATTACGCATTTATTATAGGAAGAAGAGAACTTACAAAACATTTAAATCTCGAAGGAAAGGTATTCCTTCACTCCTATGACTACAGAATAGATAAAAAAGGTTTCCTACTTGAGAATATACTCTCAGGTCCTATGGTAGTAGGACAATGGATTAATATGGAACATTACTTTTCAACTACCGATAATGATGTGTACGGTAGCGGAAGTAAGGTCTATCACAACGTAGTAGGAAGGTTCGGCGTTGTTAGCGGAAACTTCAGTGATTTAAGAACAGGACTCCCTACGCAAACGGTAATGAAGGGAACAAAACCACATCATATTCCAGCAAGATTAATAGTTATCCTTGAAGCTCCGTTTGAATTCGGAAGGAATACGGTTGAAAGAGTTTACATAGTTAGAGAGCTTATTAAAAATCGTTGGATTAACTTCATTATATTTGACCCAGAAAGTAAGAAGTTTTACAGATACTACGAAGGTAAATGGATAGAATTCAAGCCGGAGGTAAAATATGAAGAAGCTTAATCTTTACGATATGAAAAAGGTTGAAATTATCGTCCGTGGAGAGGATTTAGATTTTGTTATTGAGCTTTTAGAAAAAGCCGGGGTGAAAGGCTATACAATCATCCATAACCTTTCCGGGAAAGGAAGTCACGGTTTTCATGAAGGACATTTACTTTTTAATGAAGAAGACGTTCTGGTAATGATAATTTCGGTAATGCCGGAGGAACAGGTGGAAGCAATCCTCGAAGGGCTTACTCCTTTCCTTAATAAACATTCGGGAGTTGTTTTTGTCTCGGATGTAAAGGTAAGCCGTTTAGAAAAATTTAAAAAGTAAGGTTTACCTTTCACTTAGCAAGCGGGCGTTTAATGTTAAAATCTTTTTTCATGGATTACGCTTTCTTTGAGGGAAAGATTGTTCCCGTTGAGGAAGCAAAGATAAGCATAATGACAAATTCCTTCCACTATGGAACGGCAGTTTTTGAAGGGATAAGAGCTTACTGGAATGAAGAGGAAGGTGAGCTATACCTACTTTTTGCAAAAGCCCACTATCAGAGGTTAATAGAGAATGCACGCTGTATTTTTATGGAGATTCCCTATACAGTAGACCAGTTAATAGAATATACAAAGGAAATATTGATTAAATCTGAGATAAAAGAGGATGTTTACATAAGACCTATTGCCTATTTCAAAGATTTGAAACTCACACCTAAGTTAATAGACTATACACCCGAGGTAGCCATTTATCTTTACAGATTCGGAAGATATCTCGATACTTCTAAAGGTATAAGGGCTAAAGTATCTTCCTGGAGAAGAAATGAGGACAACTCTATTCCTTCAAGGTGGAAAGTAGCCGGAGCTTATGTGAACAGTGCCCTTGCCAAAACCGAGGCTTTGATGGCAGGATACGACGAAGCAATACTTTTAAACTCTCACGGATACGTAGCCGAAGGCTCAGGAGAAAACATCTTTATAATTAAGAACGGCAAGGCAATAACTCCTTCCCTAAACGAGCACATTCTTGAAGGAATCACAAGAAACGCCGTTATTACTTTACTCAAGAAAGAATTAGTTGTCGATGTTGAAGAAAGACCCATAGCGAGAAGTGAACTCTACACAGCTGATGAAGTATTCCTTACGGGAACCGCAGCCGAAATCACACCTGTAGTAGAAATCGATAACAGAAAAATAGGAAACGGAGAAATAGGAGAAATTACAAAGCAGCTACAGGATATTTACTTTAGAGCCGTAAGGGGTAAAATCCCCAGGTATAAGAATTGGTTGACACCTGTGTATGATAGGTGAAAGGATAAAGGAAATTCAAAGAATATGCGAAGAAATATGTTGGCAAAATAGACTCAGCGGTTCGGAAGGAAATAAAAGAGTCAGAAGATTTATAAAGAAATATTTAAAAGATAAGGGTTTTAAGGTTTTCACAGAAAAATTTGAGGTTTCCAAAACTTTTCCCGTTTCGGCAACTATAAAAGTAGATGGGGAAGAATTTCCTGCAATACCTCTTATAGGGAGTTTATGGGGTGAGGTATCGGGGGAATTAAAGGTAGTAAAGGACTTAAGAAAAGAGGAAGACCTTAGAGGAAAAATAGTGGCAATGCCGATAGGTGGACTGAGAGATTCAGAAAAAGCAAGAGGGCTAAGGGACAAAAAAGCAGCCGCTTTGATTACTTTCCTCGAAGAACTCAACGTTCCCTTTTCGGGAACTATAGGGGATGCAAAATTTTTTGCGGTAAACACTACCAAGGAAGTAGTAAAAAAACTCGAAGGAAAAAAGGTAATTCTAAATGTCAGAACTTACAAGAAAACCGTGCGTGGAGAGAATTTATTTATAGAGTTCGGAAGGGGGCCGATAGTCTACTTGGTTGCCCATTACGATACAAAACCTTTTGTCTACGGAGCCATAGACAACGGCCTTTCGGTTGCTATGCTACTCGTTTTAGCGAAGGACTTATCTTCTTACGAAGAACTTCCCTTCCGTATAAGAATTCTCTTCACAGACTGTGAAGAATTAGGCCTTGAGGGAAGTTATCATCATACATTACATCTAAAAAATACGCTCTACGTTATAAACCTTGACTCTATAGGTTGGACAAATCCCGCCGTTATTTACAAAGACTATAAGGGATACAACGGAAAGCTAATAAACGAAAAGTTCTTCAAACATTTAAATGACCTTAAAGTCGATATACCTTTTGTAGAAAGTAAAACCGGTGCGAGTGACCACATTCCATTCAAAGAAAAAGGAGTAGAAGCTCTATTTCTATCTTCTAATCCTTTTACACTCCGTCATACCCAGCTGGATGATTACCACGCAATAGATTGGGAAGTGGTAAAACTTTGGTACGAGGTTGTAGCCCACTTTATAAGAAGAATCCATAGGCTTTAAACTTAAAGTAATGGAAGAAAGGAGATTTGTTATATGGGGAAAAAACCCTATAATAGAAGCCCTAAAGGCTGGAAAAGGTTTTGAGAAAATTTTTATAGCTCATGATAGTAAGCCTCCAAAGAAACTCCTTGAATTAGCTCAAAAAAGAGGCGTAAAAGTTCAAAAAGTTCCGAGAAAACGCATAGAAGATTTAGCCGGGACGAAAAAAACACAAGGTGTAGTTGCACTGCTGAGTCCCGTTGAGTATGTAAAGCCGGAGGAACTTTTCAAGGAGACGATAGAGAAGAATTCTTTCTTTATAGTTATTGACCACATTACCGACCCTCAGAACGTAGGTAATCTCCTCCGGACTTGTGAGGTTCTCGGAGGTATAGGAGCTTTAATTCCCAAAGATAGAACATCTCCTATAAATGAAACGGTGGTTAAAGCATCAAGCGGTGCGGTTTTTTATTTGAAGATATCCAAAGTAGCGAGCCTTTCGAGGGCTTTAAGAGACTTCAAAAAAATGGGTGGATGGGTTTACGCAGTGGAAAAAGGAGGAAAAGATATAAGAAACGTTGAAATTCCTCTTCCGGTAGCTCTGGTTTTAGGTTCCGAAGATAAAGGTGTTTCAAAAAGTGTTATCGATATATGTGATGAAATAATAACCATACCAATGAAAGGTAGAGTGAGCTCACTAAACGTGAGCTCAGCAGGAGCAATAGCAATATGGGAAGTGGTAAAAAGATTGCTCTAAGATAACTCTAACATTCTCTGTATAGGTCTTTTAGCCCTTTCGATAATATCTTCTGGGAGTATAACCTCGTTCGTTTCGTTTTTCAGAGTTTCGTAAACCTTCGGCAGGGTTATTCCTTTCATGGTACAACAGTAAACGGTTCCGCAGTAATTCATACTCTGGGGAAAGATATACTCCTTATTTGGATTGATTTTTTGAAGTGTGTGTTTCAGTCCTACCTCGGTAATTATTATTACCCTATTTGCATCTACGCTTGTTGCGTATTTGATAATTTGAGAAGTTGAACCTACAAAGTCGGCAAGCTCTATTACCTTAGGATGGCACTCCGGATGCACTGCTACTTTAGCATCCGGATACTGTTCTTTCAGCTTTAAAAGTTCCTTATAGGTAAACTCAAAATGGGGAGGGCAAAAACCTTTCCATATTACAAATTCCTTATCGGGAACTTGTTTTGCTACCCAATTCCCGAGGGCTTGGTCGGGTAGAAAAACTATTTTCTTCGCATCAAGTTTTTTAATAATCTTAGGAGCATTTGCAGAAGTAACACATATATCAACTTCTGCCTTCACCTCTGCTGTTGTATTTATGTAAGCAACAAACTCTGCATCAGGATGTTTTTCCCTCAATTTTCTCACTTGGTCAGCGGTTATCATGTCTGCCATAGGACATCCGCTCTCCGGGTTAGGATGTAGAACTTTCTTAGTAGGATTTACAATTTTTGCAGTCTCACACATAAATCTAACACCGCAGAAAACAATAATGTCTGCATCGGTTTGAGAAGCTTTTCTGGCAAGTTCCAAGGAATCACCGACAAAATCAGCTATATCCTGAACCTCAGGTCTCTGATAATAGTGGGCGAGGATAACCGCGTTTTTTTTCTTTGCCAATTTTCTTACTTCTTCCTGAAGTTCCTTGATTTCCTCTTGGGAAAGCTCCTTTTCCTGGGTAAGAACGAGCTCGGCCATTGTTCACCTCCGTTAAAATTTTATTAATTAGACTATCTATACCTTTTGTCCACCGACAAAGCTCATTGTAATTTTCAAAACAAGTATCAAAAGCATTTTAAAACCTTGTTATAATAACCAAATTATGGAAAAGAACTGGAACGTAGGAACAAAGTATTTAAACGATAAAACGAGACTGATTGTTGTGGGTATTACGGGAAGAGAAGCTTCTCAAGTTGTCGCGGAAAGTGAAGCACTTTATCCTGGATTTATTAAAGTAGGAGTTACTCCCGGTAAAGGTGGAACAGAAGTCGCAGGTGTACCTGTTTTCAATACTGTAAAGGAAGCGCTTTCTTCTCCGGAAGGAAAAGATGTAAATACAGGGTTGGTTTACGTTCCTCCTGCATCTGTGAAAGATGCAGTAATAGAACTAATCGATGCAGGAATAAAACTTATCTACATAGTTACAGAGCACGTTCCAATAAGGGATACGGTCTACTTCTACCACTATGCGAAAGAAAGGGGTGTTACCATTGTAGGGCCTACCTCACTGGGATGTATAGTTCCCAGAATTCCCGCAAGGATTGGAGCTATCGGTGGTAAAAATCCGTCTATAGCCTACGCGGATGGGGGACTCGTAATTCTCTCCAAGTCCGGCGGACTTACAACTACTACAGCAGAAATGTTTAAGAGAAGAGGATGGGGCGTTTATATGGCTTTAGCGCTTGGAGGAGACGTAATTGCTTGCACTACTTTTGCGGATGTTTTAGAGGAAATAGCAGATGACCCAAATGTAAAAGGTGTAATAATCCAAGGAGAAGTAGGAGGGACTTACGAAGAACAAGCTGCGGAAACTATACTCAGGCTTTATAAGGAAGGTAGATGGAATAAACCGGTTGCTGCTTTTGTTGCGGGTAAATTCCAAGAAAAGATGGAGGGTGTATCCTTCGGACACGCAGGAGCTATAGTTGAAAGAGGAAAGGGTAAAGCTACGGATAAGATAAGAATGTTTAACGAAGTAGGAAAAGAAACAGGGTTGGTTAAAGTAGCTGAGTTCTATCACGACCTTGTCAAATGTATAGAAGAACTCGGTGTTCCCAGGGACTTTGAAGATTCCACTCCCGGCGGAAAAGTTGACCCGCTGTACAGAACCATCGACCCGGAAACTTGTGAGTTTAAGCCTCAAGATTAATACACAATTTCTTTCCTTTTCTCCATACTGTTTTTCCCTTTCCTAAATTAACCTTTCCTCCTTTTTCGAGTAACCTTCTTACCAGTTCAACCTTTTCAAAATCTTTTTCCTCTATAAAATTTCTTATCACACGTCTTTGAATAGCTAAGGGTTGTTCTTTTAAAAGTTCTACTTCCAAACAATTTCCAATCTTAGCCCTTTGGAGGACTGTTTGAGCAAAGGTCTCCAAAAATTCGTTTTCCGCCCTTAAGATTTTTATCATTTTTAAGAAACTTTCTTCTAAGTTTTTGTTTATTTTTTTCATCTCGGGAACTACTCTATGTCTTATCCTGTTTCTGGCTATATTTACGTCATAGTTGGTAATATCTTCAACCCATTTCAATTTCTTAAAAAGAGCATACTCCTTTATTTCTTCCTTTTTCACATAATAAAAAGGTCTTCTTAAATCTCCCTCCTTGGGAAGAAAACCTATTAAGCCATCGAGTCCTGTCCCACGGGAAAGGAAAAGCAATGCGGTTTCTACCAAGTCGTTCAGATGGTGAGCTGTGATTATACAGTCAAACCCTTCTGTCTTTTTTATTTCTCTCAAAAATCTGTATCTGAGAATTCTGCCTGCCTCTTCTAAATTAAGTTTTCTTTCTTTAGCATATTCCCTTACATTTTTTCTATCTATAAAAATTTTCAATCCTCTATCTTTCGCAAAATCCAAAGCGAATCTTTCATCCCTATCGGATTCTTCTCTTATCATATGATTGAAATGGGCAAGGGCTAACTCCCTAAATCCAAAGCAATTTTTGAGTTTCATTAAAACATCTACTAAAACTACCGAATCTACTCCTCCTGAAAAAGCTATTAGAATCTTTTTTTCTCCCGAAAAAACTTTTTCATCGTTCTGAAGTTGGAGAACTTTTCTTATTACACGGGTTTCTGGATTCATAGCTCCTTAGCTGCTTTCTCATAAAGAGCAATAACGGTTTCAAGTATTTCCTTAGGAAGCTCTTTTTTATAGTTTTCTTTAAAGTATTCCTTATAAAGCTCAAAAAGATTAACTTTTGTTATTTCTTTATCCTCTTTGATTCTTTTCTTTAGAACCTCGTCGGGAGTAAGAAGCTCAAGTTTTATAAGTTTCTCCCCGAGAACTTCCTTTATAGTGTCTACCACTAGGTTAACCTTCGTTTTATCTTTAACTATCAAATGAACTTTTAAGTATCCATCTAAGAGTTTCAACTCCTCTAATTCTTTTCTATAATCTCCCTGGTTTATTTCCACCGAATGTAGCGGATTTTTCAAGGAAAGTTTTACAGCTTCTACTCTGGGAGGTTCACCTTCTTTGAGCTCTACGAAGTTAAAGAATTTATCCTGTCCGGATTCGGAGAAATCAAGCTGAAAAAGCGAACCCGTGTAATAAGCATGAGAAACAACCTTTTCCAACCTTTGGTATCTATGTATATGTCCCAGTGCAACATAATCGAAACCTTCGGGAATCGAGGAAGGTTTCACAGCATAATACTGGGTTATCGTTGCTTCTCTTTCGGTTTTCGTAAACTTCGAACCTGCTACAAATAGGTGAGTCAATAAAACTTTAAAGGTAGCATCCGAAACTTTTGAATATAGATACTTTAATGCCTTTTCAACTACAACGGCATAAGAAAGCTTTGCGTCTTCACCTGCCTTTGTAAGAACTCTCTCAGAGGGATAAGGCAAACATGCCACTTTCAGATTGTTAAATTCAAAAATTCCATTTTCAAGGTCAGGCTTATGGAATACAAAGGTGTTTATCACTTTAAGTAGTTTGCTGAGACTTTTCATAAAGTCGTAGCTATCGTGATTGCCCGAAATTACCACCGAAGGTATACCGAGAGAATTTAACTGAAGAAAGAAATCAAAAACTATTTCTTTTGCTTCGTTATCCGGATTTGCCTTATCAAATACATCTCCTGCAACTAAAACCAAATCAGGCTTATTTTCTCTACAGAAAGCTACTATTTGTTCTAAAGCGTAAGCTGCATCTGGGTTTCTCGAAACTCTTCCTAAACTCTTTCCTGCATGTATATCAGAAAGATGTAAAAGCCTCATACCTTTTTAATATTTTCTCAAGACTCCTTAAAAAGGAAGACTGTCTGAAACGCTTAAGATGTTCATACTTTTCTTTGGCTCTTTCCATTATATGCTTTACTACATCCTTGGGTTCATCTACTAATATCATTAGGCTTAAATCTTCTTTATCAATTGTTCCGTACTTTACCATAGTGTCTTTCATGAAGTTAAGAAGACCCGAATAATACTCGCTTCCGAAAAGAATTAGCGGAAATTTATGACTTTTCCCCGTTTGAATTAAGGTAAGAGCTTCAAACAGTTCATCAAAAGTTCCGAATCCTCCCGGAAATATAACATAAGCCATGGCGTATTTAAGAAGCATTACCTTTCTTACAAAGAAATACTTGAATTGCAAAGATTTGGTTTGATATCTATTGGGAGCTTGTTCACGAGGGATACTTATATTCAAACCTATACTTTCTGCTCCGCTATCGTGAGCTCCTCTGTTTGCCGCTTCCATTATTCCCGGTCCGCCACCCGTAATTATGGTAAATCCCAGTTTACCTAAGTTAAACGCTGTCTCATAAGCAAGTTTGTAATACTTATCCGTTTCCTTTGCTCTGGAACTCCCGAAGAATGTAACCGCAGGACCTACATCGGCGAGTTCGTCAAAACCGTAGACGAACTCGCTCATTATTTTAAATACGCGCCACGTATCCCCTTGGCGGATTTTTAACTCTTCGATAATCTTAAAACTATCTTTATCCATTCTCTTTAGAATAAATCTCTAACCATTTCTTGGAGCTTCAGATAATCCGCATTTACTTTTGTATTTGCTTTAATCGGATATCTCCTTATCCAGTATCTTTTCCTATACCTTTTTTTGTATTTCTTATACTTGTAAGCATAATACCCCTTATATTTACTCTTGGATTTTGCTTCAGAAAAAACGGGAATTGCAAGCATAAAAACAAGCAAAATTAATGCCCACCTCTTCATTTTCATACCCTCATCGGCATGATTATACATTTGTAAGGATCCTTTTCATAATCTTCCGCTTCCAATAAGGTAGCCGTATCGGGAGATGTAAACCTAAACCAAACCCTTTCACTATCGTAGGCATCAAGAGCTTCCATTAAGTATTTACCGTTAAAACCTATTTCAAAGGGTTCTCCCGTGTATTCTACATCTATTTCCTCTTTGGCTTCACCGAACTCAGGGTCTGCAAACTCAAAAATGGCTAAATTATCCGTAAGGGAAATCTTTACCGGAAATACTTTTCCTTCACCTAACGCCTTTAGTCTCTTAAGAACTCTTAAAACTTCTTCAACTTCAAAGAGAACCTCAGCGGTGAATTCATCGGGAATTACGCTAAGATAATCAGGAAATTCTCCTTCCAGAAGACGAACTGCAAGCTTCCATTCATTGGTAGTAAAATATCCAAAAGCTTCTTCCTTACTCTTTTCAACCTTAATATCTTCTATACCTGTTATTAACTTCTTTAAAACCTTTAAGCTCTTTCTCGGGATAAGCACTTCCTTGGAAAAAGAACCCTCTGGTTCATAAAGGGCCAACCTGTGACCATCTGAACCTACAAAATGAACTCTTCCTTCATGTCCTCTGAGGTACATTCCCTGGAGAGCTATATTTGCTTCTTCCTTTGCTATTGAGTATTCAACTTTTTCAATACCGTTTAATAAAACTGTTCCCGAAAGAACTTCTTCTCCTTCAACTATCTCTGGAAATTCTGGAAAGTCCTCTGCCGGAGCAGTGGGAAGTTTATATGTGCTTCTTCCACCTATTACTACTAATTTTTCTCCCTCAAGATAAAGGTTAACGTATGCCGAAGTTAGATTTTTTATAATCTCATAAAATTTCTGGGAATGTACACAAACCTCTCCTTCCTCTTCTATTTCAGCTTTCACGGAGATTACCAGATAATTCTCAAGGTCTGTAGCTTTTATGGTAAGGTTTTCCTCCTTTGCAACTAAAAGAAAATTTGCCAGTATCGGAAGTGCTGCTTTCTTTTCTGTGCTTTCTTTTGCTTTTTTAAGTACTTCTTCCAGCTCCTCCCTATCCACCTTTACCTTCATTTGAGTTATTAGTATAACATCTTAAGGAAAGATAGGTGTCTGCAAGAGACCTTCGTCTTCATCAAGTCCGAACATAATGTTCATGTTCTGTACAGCCTGAAGAGATGCTCCTTTGCCTAAGTTATCAATTGATGAAATAATTACGTAAGTATCCGTCCTTTCATCGTAATATGGATATATGAAGCAGTAGTTTGTTCCTAAGACCCATTTAGTGTGAGGATGCTTATCTATTACCTTTATAAATATCTCTTCCTTATACACTTCTTTGAATAGTTCTTTGACATCTACCTTTTCTGCCTTTAAGTAAATTGTGGAAATCATACCCCTTGATACGGGAACTACAGTAGGTGTAAAACGAACTTTTATCTCTCTTCCGTTAATTCTCCTTATTACATCTTCCATTTCGGGAGTATGACGGTGTTTCTCAACAGAGTAGTTAAAAAAGTTCTCGGTCATTTCGGGAAAGTGAAAATGTTGTTTTGGTTTTCTACCTGCACCGCTTATACCAGAAAGTGCGTGGACAATAATCTCATCAAATTCTATTCCTTCTTTTATAAAAGGATACAGACCCAAAAGGGTAGCCGTAGGATAACATCCCGGGTTTGCGATAAGTTGAGACTGTTTTATATCTTTTCTGAAAATTTCCGGTAGACCGTAAACCGCTTTCTCAAGTAATTCTCTATTTTCGTGCTTAAAACCGTAGAACTCCTCATAAACTTCCGCATTCCTTATCCTATATGCACCGGATAGGTCTATTACCTTTTTCCCATCTTCCAAGAGCTTAGGAACTAATTTGTAGGAAACTTCGTGAGGTAAACACAAAAAAGCAACATCGTAATCTTCCCTGGGTTCCTCTACAAACTCAATATCGGATATATAAGTAACGGAAAAAGAAGGGAGAACTTCGCCTACTTTTTGCCCTTTATAACTTTGAGATACGAGATTTTTTATCTCAACAAAGGGATGAATTAGAAGAGAACGAAGGAGCTCTATACCGGTATAACCGGTAGCTCCAAATATAGAAACCCTTAACGTTTGCTCCATCTGTATTTTGCTCTCGCACCCATTTGGCCGTATTTCTTTCTTTCCTTTTCCCTAGCATCTCTTGTAAGAAGTCCTGCCTTTTTAAGTGTAGGTCTTAAATCGGGATTATGCTGAAGAAGGGCTTTTGCAACACCGTACATTATAGCTTCAGCTTGTGCAGAGATTCCTCCTCCTCTAACTGTTGCGTATATTCCAAATTTTCCTTCCTGTCCCGTAACCTTAAAGGGATACATAATTTTGTTAAACAAAGTTTCCCTTTGAACGTATTGTTTCATATCGTATTCTTTTCTCGTCTTATCAGACCTAACTATAAAGGTATTCGGGTGGTCTCTGAGAAGCCAAACCCTTGCAATAGCTTCCTTTCTCTTTCCCGTAGCATAGTAAGAGTTCTCAGGAGTGAGCTTAAAATCCTTAAGCTTTTGCATCATACTTTAACCTCCAGAGGTTCAGGCTTTTGAGCTTGATGAGGATGTTCAGGACCTCTGTAAACCTTCAACTTTTTAAGCATCCTGTGTCCCAACCTATTCTTAGGAAGCATTCTTTTTACAGCGAGTCTTATAACCTCTTCAGGCTTGTTTTCAAGCATCCATTTTAGCGTTCTTTCTTTTAATCCTCCGGGATATCCACTGTGCCAGTAATACTTTTTCTGTTCCAGCTTTTTTCCTGTAACTCTTATCTTTTCCGCGTTTATCACAATAACAAAATCTCCACAGTCAACATCGGGCTGGTAGTAGGGCTTATGTTTTCCCCTCAAAATTTTAGCTATTTCACTGGCAAGCCTGCCCAGGGTTTTTCCGGTAGCATCCACTACCCACCACTTTCTTTCAACTTCATTTGGCTTAATCCTGTAAGTCTTCATTGCATTCACCTCTCAATCTTGAAGCGAATAAGTAATTATACTATTTGATAAATAAAAGGGCAAGATTAAATACAAAGTCTGGCCGTTATATAGTTGTATCTAATAAAATTTTATGTAATAATTTTGAATTCTAATTCCCAGGAGGAGAGAAATGAGCAGTGAGTTACTCCGTAAAATTGAACAAAAGTACCTTCCCAAAAAAGAATATCCTGATTTCCGTGTAGGTTATACTATAAGGGTTTATTACAAAATTAAGGAAGGAGATAAAGAAAGAATACAGCCCTTCGAAGGAGTAGTTATAAGAATTAGAGGTAGCGGTGCAGGTAAAACCTTTACTGTAAGAAGAGAATCCTTCGGTGTAGGTATAGAAAGAACCTTTCCTTACTACAGTCCAAACATAGAAAAGATAGAAGTGGTAAAAATAGGTAAGGTAAGAAGGGCAAAGCTATACTACCTTAGAGAACTAAGAGGTAAAGAAGCAGAGAGAAAAATTAAAGAAATCAAATCTTGGGAATACGAAGCTATGCAGAGAAGAAAAGAAGAAGCAAGAAGACAGAGGGAAGAGCAGGCAAAGCAGGAAGCTCAAGCCAAAGGAGAAAATCAAGCAAACAAAGAGCAGAATGCTTGATTATGAAAAGGAGCTCTGGGAAAAGGGTTTATTAGTTGCAGGGGTAGATGAAGCCGGTAGGGGGCCTCTCGCAGGCCCTGTAGTTGCCGCTGCTGTAATATTACCTCCCTTTACGGAACCCTTTATAACTGGAGACTCTAAAAAATTAAGTCCTAAGGAAAGAGAAGAAGCTTTTAAAGAAATTAAAAACAGGGCTCTCGCGATAGGCACGATGGTTGTGGACAGTGTAGTAATAGACAAAATCAACATTTTAAGGGCTACCAAACTTGCTATGAAAAGAGCGCTCGATGACCTAAAACATCCATATGATGTAGTAATAACGGATTACGTAAAGCTTGAAGGCGTAAATTGTATACCCTTAGTCAAAGGAGATGAGAAAAGCTTAAATTGTGCATGTGCTTCAATAGTTGCAAAAGTTATCAGAGATAAAATAATGGAAATCTACCACAAAATTTACCCAGATTTTGACTTTGCGTCAAATAAAGGATATCCTTCCAGAAAACATCTTGAAAAGGTAAAAAGAGGAGAATTTACGGAAATACACAGGAGGAGTTTTTCTCCCTTAAAGAAGAAACTTTTTTGAAAAATATTGATATATAATTCATAAGTATGAAATTTTTTAAAGAGCGTAAATCAGGGGAGGAAGGAAAAGAGAACAGAGTTTTAGAAATTAAACCTCTTTTAGATAACTTCGTGGTAAAATCATTCTTAAAGGTGATAGTCGATGAGGGCGATGAGGAAGACATTTATTTTTTTCAAGAACAGGCGGCAGAAAATTTTTACTCTTATATAAAACCTTATATGGAAGACCTGAAGGGAAATGTTTCCGTAGAATTTGTGGTCAAATTTCTAAACCTTTTGCTTCTTAAAGAAAATTTAGGTAATATATCAATAGAAATAGATATGAAAAATAAGAAATTAAAGGTTATGTTATACAATTCCGTAATAGCTAAATCCTTGGATGAAAAATTTAATAAAAGCATGTGTAGATTTTACGAAGTGCTTTTTTCCAAAATTTTTTCACACATTCTAGAAGAAGAAATAACTCTTAAAGAAGTTAAATGCTCCCTAGAACAGGATAAAAGAGATGAAAGCATTTGTATTTTTGAGAATATTTAGTTTTCTACTTATATTGATATTTTCCTCCTTTTCTTTTTCAAAAACATTTTCTGTTAAATTATCGGCACTTGCAGGAACTGAGTCTATAGAACTTAGAGGAATAAGAGCTGGCTATACTATACATATTCCATTAAATCCATTATGGAAGGTAGATAAGTTTAAGTTATTCCTATACCTTAAATCTTCAGCAGCTTTAGAACCTGAACGTTCCGAAATATCCGTATTATTAAATAACCGAGTAATTTCCTCGAAAAAATTAAGTAGGGAGGGACTAATTAATATCATTTTAAGAAATCCTGATTTAAGGGACTTCAATACTCTCGATATAAGAATATCTCAACATTTTTGTATAAATTGCTGTGAAGATGAGAACAGTCCTGAACTTTGGACATACTTAGATCTTGAAAAATCTTATATAGTTTTCGAATACAAAGAAAAAAAATTTCCTAAAAGTATAGCTTTTTTAAAAGAAATTTTCCTTTCTACAAGACTTCTAAGTCCTATAGAATTCGATTTTATTTTAGAGGATAGGAATCCATTGTTTATTAAACCCGCATCTATACTCGCAGGATTTTTAGGGGCAAAAATAAAGTATAGGGAAATATATATAGATTATTCCGAAAAATTAAGAGAGAAAAATACTTTCATAATAGGAACTTACAATTTTGTAAATGAAATATTAAAAAATTATAAACCTGAAGGTAATATACAGGTTGTTAGAAACCCTTTAAATCCTTCAAGATTCATTTTAATTCTTACAGGAGATACTGAAGAGGAAGTATTGAACTCAGTTTTAGCTTTTATACTTGTACCATCCGCATACTTATCAGAAGAAAGTGTTTACGTTTCTGAAGTTATTACACCCTCCTTCAAACCCTACAGCAGTCCAATACTACTTTCTCCAGGACAGGAAATAACATTTAGAAAGCTTATAAAAGACGATGTGGTAATAAACGGTTATGGATATAAAGCAAATATTCCTTTTTTTATTCCTCCTGACCTGTTTCTAACCTCTAAGGAAAAGCTGAAAATAAAACTTTTTTATAACCATGGTTTACTTGTGAATGAAGATTCTACGGTAAATCTCTATATAAACAACAAGTTTGTTTATTCCATACCGATAGATCCAAAAGATGATAGGGATTTAAAAGTTTATGAAATAAAAATTCCAACCAGTATACTAAAAAAGGGTTTCAATATTCTCACAATAGAATCAGCTTTAGTACCTTATAAAAGGGATTTTTGTAGTACATCAAACTATAGAAATTCAAAACTGGTAATATATGGAAATTCATCCATATACCTTCCTAATCTTATTCATTGGACCGAGATGCCCTATCTTGAGTACTTTACTTCTACAGGATATCCTTTCACTTTTTATCCGGATATGAAAAATACCTTAGTTGTTTTAGAAAGTACCGATAACAAAACATTATCTGCCTTATTTACATTGTTTGCCTTTATAGGGAGTCGTATTCAGATTCCTCCTTTTAGAGTGGAAATTGCCACAGGTATAACTCAAGAATATCACGACAGGGATATTATCTTTTTCTGGAAGAAGAATAACTTAGTCAGAAGAAGTATCTTAAGTTCATCTAACGGAGAGATAAAAATAAAGGGATTGGCAAATGGAAAAGAGGACAGTGAATTTACTATCTTTCTTAGAAAAAGTAATATTTCCTTCACCATGGCTATGAGAGAATCTCCCTTTAAAAGTGGAAAAACTATTCTTGTTTTTAACTCAAAAGATTCAGACTTATTATATGAATTTATAAAAGCTTTATATAAACCAATAGTATCATCAAAAATTAAAGGAGATACCATATTTTACAATAAGGAATCCAATGAAATATATTCATTCTCTTCGGGAAATAAATACTATATAGGAAATATGCCTCTACACAAAGAAGTTTACTACAAAATAGGATATAATATCAAATATTTAGTTGCTATATTCCTTATTTCTTTAATTTTACTATCCTTTGCAGTGAAAAAATTTCTCGATTATATTTACCGTAAAAGACTTCAAGGAGGAGAAGAGGACGAGGGTGGAGAAAAATGATGGTCTTGATTTTTGTATTTATGTTTACTTTTTCTATATCTTTTCCAATAAATTCTTATGAATTATGGCTTCATTACAAAAAAACTTTTGTAAGCAATGAAGGTTTTGTTGTAGATCCTTATAATGACTATAGGGTTACATCAGAGTCTCAAGGATACACTATGATAATCTCGGCATTGATAGGAGACAAAGAAACATTTTATAAGGTTTGGTATTGGACTAAGAAAAATCTTAAGAGAAAAGATAATCTTTTTTCCTGGGTATGGTTAAACGGATACGTTGTTGATAAAAACAATGCTACCGATGCAGATTTGTTAATAGCTTACGGATTACTGCTCGCCTATGAACGTTGGGAAGATGAAAACCTTTTGGAAGAAGCTGTAAAAATAATCTCCTCTCTCAAAAGCTTGATTATTCCCATATGTTCTCAAAATGGAAAAGATTACATACTTCTGCCTGGTAAACTTGGATTTATAAAGAATAATGAAATTTCATTGAAAGTTGCATACTATATTCCTTTCATTTTTAAAAAATTCTATCAAGTGTTTAAAGATCCAATATGGAACGAATTATACGAGTATACATACAAACTCTACCGCATAGAAAACCTCTCCACGGACTTGTTTTATGATTTATTTGAGAAAAAACTTTTAAGAGGAGAATTTATAGATGCAGATGGTTTAAGAGTTTTAATTTATTCCTACATAGATAGTGAAGAAAAGTTTTACTCTTTACGGAGAACATTTATAGATGTATATAACTTTTATAAAGAAAGAAGATATATACCCGATAAATATCATTACTCGTTACAAAGTGCTTCAAAGGGCAGTTCACCTTTTTGTTTCTACTACTTCTTCGGTAAACTCTACTATGATGAAAAATTAATAAAAAAGTTTAAAGAAGGTGTGAGGTATGATAGGAAGAACTATTACTGTTATGCTCTCATTCTTCTTACTCTTTTACACTATTAGTTTTGGCAAGTATTATGTGAAGGTTTTTAAAACCGAAGATAAAGAAACCGCTTCGGCGGTATTTTACAATTTGTTAACAAATAATTTTGAAAACTGTAAGTTAGAAAAAGAAGGAAACTACTTTGTAGTATTGTGTGGACCTATTGAAGACCTACAGGAAGCCAAAAGTTTATCTTCAGAGATAAACAAGCTCGGATACTTCTCTGTAGTAATAAAGGACGGTAAAAAACATACGGAAAGGAAAAGTAAATCTTCGAGGAAAAAAATTTCCAAAGAGGATTTAAAAAGAGCGTTTCTAGGTATGAAAGTTAAAGAGATGTATAGTCTTTTGAATAAAGGGAACTTAGATGAAGCTGAAACCATAGCCTATTCCTTACTAAATACATCCTTTAAGGATGAAGCTATATTCGTCTTAGGTATAGTAAATATGAAAAGAGGAAATAATAAAAAGGCATGTAAATTGTTTTCCTTAATACCCGATACGGCAAAACCCGATGTAAAGGATTTAAGGGAAATCGCATGTCTTTACAAGGAAACGGATGAAAACCAAAAAGAAAAAGGCACTGAGAAAGAAAAAGCTCTACAAATAACTTCACTAAAAAATGAAAAACTGCTCAAAGCCTCTAAGCTATTGGCAAAAGGGAAATACAAAGAAGCACTGGCATTAGCAAAAGAGGTACTTAAGGAATTCCCTACAGATATAGAAGCTATTTTGTTAATTGCAGACATCTATGCCAAAAAGCAAGAGTACGTTGAAGCTTTTTCTTACTATAAAATGGCTTATTCTTTGGATAAAAGAAATTTGAGGGCTATCAGAGGACTGATGTATACTTCCTTAGCTCTTGGAAAATTTTCCGAAGCATATAGATATGCCAAGATATTGGAAAATATGGGTTTTCATTCTGAAGAAATTAATAAAGTCAAAGCGTTATACTTTGCTAAAAAAGCGGAAGATTTAATAAAAAAGAATAAAATTGATGAAGCGTATATATACTTGAAAAAAGCTGAAGAGCTTTACGACGATGAACCTTATATACTCACTCTATTCGGAGATGTACATTTCAAAAGGAAGAACTTTGCAAAAGCCTATAGATATTACTCTAAAGCATATACAAAATCCAAAGATTTTGGGGTATTGATAAAACTCCTTTATACTCTTGTAGAGTTAGAAAACTTCGATTTAATAAATGAATTCCTAAGAGAAATACGCCTTAACGAATTAACTCCAGCTCAGAAAAATGATTTAAAAAATTTTTACAAATACCTCTATATAAAGTCTTCATCATACTATCTTAGCAATGGTGATTATGTAAAATCTTTAACCATCGCAAGGGAAGGTTTAACTATGTTCCCAGAAGAAGAAGCCCTTATAAAAAATTTAGCTTGGTCATGTCTAAATCTAGGAAAACTTAATTGTGCGGAAAAAAACTTTAAAAAATCATTGAAAAATAACGTGGAAGATTTTGATGCTGTATACGGACTTGCCTTAGTCTACGCTAAACTTGGAAATGAGAAAGAAGCGGAGAAATATATAAAAATTTTAGAGCAAAAAAAGGATACAGATACCTATTTAAAGATAGCTGATATATATACAATCCTGGGAAATTATGAAAAGGCAAAATATTTCTTAGAAAAAGTAGAGAATGGTTTTGAAACACAATTGAGTAACTTTACTATACCAGAAAATACTGAAAGAGTAAGAATTAGGGAAATCCCTGAAGATAAATCTTCCATTTTTTACAACCCATTTATATCCAATAAACCCGTTAATCCTTCATCGATTAATTTAAACAAAGATTTGAAAACTTTTGATGTAAAAAAAAACTTAAAAAATAAATCTAAGGATAAGTCTTATAAATATAGAGATTTAAAAAAGGAATTGTTGAAAAAAATTGAAATTGGATTAAAAAAGCAAAATACAAATTTTCTAAGCTTAGATTTTCAAATGAATGTAAAATCTGGAAGAACAGGACTTGATAAATTAACAACACTTGCCATTAACCTTATAGGGGAGAAAAAATTGGGAAATAGCCTTTTTCTCTGGACTAAAAATAAGATTTTATTTCTTGATTCAGGAGGAAAACCTGATTATAGGGTAGTGGGTAATGCTCATCTGCCTGTAATAAGGGATATAAATACTTATTTTTCAGGCTTTGAACCATTCATTGGATTAAGGTTTGGACGCAAAAACTATATATCCGGAGGAATAGGTTTAACACCTATAGGAAATTCTCCCATATCTCCAACAATTACTTTTTTACTTGAATTAGGAATAAGAAAAGAAAGTTATTCACTTGAACTTAGCTTAAAAAAGGATAGTGTCAAGGATACTCTTCTCTCATATACAGGTCTGAAAGACCCTCATTCCTCTCAATCATGGGGAAGAGTTACAGAGCAGGGTGGGGAAATTAAATTCCAATTAGGTAGCGGATATAAAACTTCCTTTATTTCTTTTAAAACTGGATATTATTCTTTAAAGGGAAAGAATACGAGAAGCAACTCGAGGTTTTTTGGAGAAATTTATCCATCTATTTATTTGGGTAAGGCTATAATGGATGAAAACTATGTAGGTCTATTTCTTAGATATGAAAATTTTGATAAAAACGAAAATGTCTATTATTTCGGACACGGAGGATACTTTAGTCCCAAAAATTTCATACTTTTAGGACCTAAGTATACAGGATATTTTTCTCGAGATAGGCTTATACTTAGATTTAATACGTTTGTAGGCCTTCTGAGCTTTGATGAGCAGGGTGAAAGAACGAATACATTAGGTATTGATGTATCAACAGATTTCGAATACAAATTTAAGGAAAAAATTTCTCTCTTTGGAGCTGCGGGCTATAGAAATTCTAAAAACTATGATGAAGTTGCTTTTATCGTAGGATTAAAATATTATTTCCACGGATTAATAAGTCCTTTCCGTGAAACTGTAGATAGATTGGATGGGAGGTTATTTCCTTGATTATACCTGTTTTTTCTTCGAAGGGAGGTGTAGGGAAAACAACGATTGCGGTAAACTTATCTTATAGTATTGCGTTGCGAAATAAAAAGACTCTTCTTATAGATACAGATCCACAAAATGGTGTGGCTTCTACCTTGTGTGTGGACTATAGGGAAGGTTTAGCGGAGGCTTTAAGTGAGGAAAGGCCAGTAGAGAGCTTCATAAAAGAAGTCAGGGAAAATTTTTTTATCCTTCCTGCAGGTGAATTTGCTGTAGAAAACGAAAGGAAGTTTTCAGAACTGTTTGATGTAGATAATACAAAGCATCTTGTAGAATTCCTTAGAAACAGTTTAAATTTTGAAATTATTGTTTTTGATACACCACCAGGATATACAGTTCAATCAAGTACACTTATCCATATTGGAGATATCCTTTTGGCGGTTTTTGAGTCCGAACCAGCTTCTTTTGCTTCCTTCAAAGTGTTTGAAGAATACATGTTTAAAAAGGAAGCATTGGAAAAACTCTACATAGTTTTGAATAAGTTAAGACCTTCCGAAGTTAGTGAGGATTTTGCCTTTGTATTCAGATATAAAGCGATGGGAAATATAATAGCCTACTTTCCTTACGATGAAGCTGTAATCTTTGCAACGGGAAACTGTTTGACTGTAAAGGAATATAAATCTGACTCTCCATTTGTAGTTGTAATGGAAGAATTAGCAGATAAACTCCTCAATCACTCAGGTAAATGATATCTAAAATAACGTTTCCATTGTTTTCTCTAACACTTTCAAAATCCACTGCAACTATATTATCTTCTTTATCTTCTTCTTTTACAAAGAAGCCTTCCAACGCTAAATTGTACTCCCTATCTTCTTTGCTAACCTTACAAAAAATCGGAACGAAACCCTCTTTTTTATAAAGAGTGATAACTCTGTTTAAAGCATCAGCTACTGAGTAAGGGTATATGCTTTTAAAACTTATGGTTTTCTTATATTTTTTTTCACTACTAACTATATTTTTGTAATGTCTAAAGAAATGTAATACAGCTTTACAAATCTTTTCGTTCTCATCCTCTCCACTTATTGTGATAGTCCTTCTTTTTATATTAAAAGGTAAATCACTAAATTGATATACTTTATCGTTTGTTAATATTATCCTCTCCTTTATATAGTAACAAGTTCTAATAAAAGCATTCGGAAATTCTATTTTAACCTTTTTTAGGTGCTCATTAGCTTCTTCTTTGGTCTTCCATAAGCCTACTCTTATAGTATAGTAGCTCCCTATTTTTTCTATCCTCGCTTTAGGAAGTTCATCTATATTGAAAAAAATCCTTTTT
>QNXQ01000170.1 GCA_003978875.1 Aquifex sp.
CGGACTGACTTTTTCTTGAACCTTTTGGGATATCTTGTAAGAACAGAATTCAGGTCCGCACATAGAACAGAATTTTGCAGTTTTATAACCTTCCTGGGGTAATGTTTCGTCGTGATATGCCCTTGCGGTTTCTGGATCCATAGCAAGTTCAAACTGTTTATTCCAATCGAAGTTGTACCTTGCGATTGACATTGCAAGGTCCCAGTCTCTTGCTCCAGGCCAGTGTTTTGCTATATCCGCAGCATGAGCAGCTATCTTATAAGCTATAACACCTTGCTTTACATCTTCAACATTGGGAAGTCCCAAGTGCTCCTTAGGAGTTATATAACATAGCATTGCAGCTCCTGCCCATCCCGCAAGGGCTCCTCCTATTGCACTTCCTATGTGGTCGTATCCCGGAGCTACGTCGAGAACCAGCGGACCAAGTACGTAGAAAGGTGCTTCATGACACCATTCTTGTTGTATCTTCATATTGAATTCAACTTGATGTAATGGAACGTGTCCGGGTCCTTCAACCATCGCTTGAACATCGTGTTTCCAAGCTCTTTCTACAAGTTCACCGAGAACTTTCAGTTCAGCCAGTTGAGCATCATCCGTAGCGTCTTCTATACATCCGGGTCTCAGGGCATCTCCCAAGGAGAAAGATACGTCGTACTTTTTAAATATTTCACATATTTTGTCAAAGTGTTCGTATAAGGGATTTTGTTTTCCGTGTTCGGCCATCCATTGAGCTAATATTGCTCCGCCTCTCGAAACAATACCCATTACCCTGTGTTGAACTAAAGGTAAGTGTTCCTTCAATATTCCAGCGTGTATTGTCATGTAAGATACACCCTGCCTTGCCTGTTCCTCTATAACGTCAAGTATTAGGTCTACGGTGAGTTCTTTCACATTTCCTTTTGCTATCTTCCAAGCTTCATAAATGGGAACAGTTCCTACCGGAACGGTACTTGCTTCTATAATAGCTTCCCTTGTTTCTTTTATGGCTTCTCCGGTTGATAAGTCCATTATGGTGTCTGCACCGTATTTTATCGCTACTTTAGCTTTTTCTACTTCTGTAGGAATATCGGAAGCCAATCCAGAATTTCCTATATTTGCATTTACCTTTACCTTGGAGTTGATACCTATACACATCGGCTCAAGGTGGAGGTGATTTATATTAGCGGGAATTATCATTCTTCCTCTTGCAACTTCCTGTCTTACAAACTCGGGATGAAGACCCTCTCTTTTTGCCACGTATTCCATTTCTTCAGTGATGATTCCTTGACGAGCAAGATGCATTTGGGTTTTATTTTTAAATCTTTTTCTTCTCTCTACCCATTCCGCTCTTAGCATAATCTTAACCTCCTTAAAGCTTAAGGTTTTATTCTTTAACTTAATATCATAGTGTTTTTAATCAACATGATATTATTCAGACTTTAAGATATATAGTTATGCACCTGGATTTTGAGAAAGAACTCTGGGAGATAAAAGAGAAAAGGGATAAACTCCTAGGTCTTTACCGCCTCGGGAAGGAGGAAGTATTATCCGAGATAAGACAGCTGAGAAGGGCTTTTAAAGAAAAAGCTAAAAAGGTTTATAAGAACCTCTCAGCCTGGGACAGAGTGATGATAGCCAGACACCCTAAACGTCCTCATACCAGTGACTATATAAAGTATTTAATAAAAGATTTTAAAGAGATACACGGAGATACTTTTTTCGGTGACGATAAAGCGATTATTGCAGGATTAGGGTATTTTATGGGTACTCCTGTTGCAGTTGTCGGGCATGAAAAGGGAAAAGATACTAAAGATAAAATCGAAAGAAATTTCGGTATGCCTCACCCGGAAGGTTACAGAAAAGCTATAAAGCTATTTAAACTGGCGGAAAAATACAATATTCCCGTAATAACGTTTATAGATACCCCGGGTGCTTTTCCCGGAATAGGAGCTGAAGAGAGAGGCCAAAGTAGAGCCATAGCTGAAAGTATGCTTACAATGGCTTTCCTAAGGGTGCCTTCTGTTGCGGTTGTGATAGGAGAGGGCGGAAGCGGAGGAGCTCTTGCTCTCGGAGTTGCCAATAAGGTATGTATGCTTGAAAATGCTTATTATTCCGTAATATCCCCCGAAGGTTGCGCAGCTATACTTTGGAAAGACCAGAGTAAAGCAAAAGACGCTGCAAAAGCCCTTAAGCTTACCGCAAAGGACTTAAAAGAATTGGGAGTTATAGATTGTGTAATTCCCGAACCTTTCGGAGCTGCCCACTGGAATCCCAAGGCTACGGCACGAATGCTCGCTAAGGTT
This sequence comes from Aquifex sp., assembly GCA_003978875.1. Taxonomy (GTDB): domain Bacteria; phylum Aquificota; class Aquificia; order Aquificales; family Aquificaceae; genus Aquifex. The sequence goes on from QNXQ01000170.1 coordinate 2,283, forward strand.
CTGAAAAAGTGTATTCAGGAACTTTGTAAACTCAAACCGGACGAATTAGTAGAAAAAAGGTTAGAAAAGTTTAGAAGTATGGGAGCTTTTAAACTTGCTGATTAGATTGACATTCAGGACATAGTCCGTATATATTCACCGAGTAGCTATCGGTTTTAAATCCTTGTAAATTTTCGGGTATAGCAAGCTTTTGATCTAAATCTATATCCTCAATCCTTCCACATTTTTCGCAAATAAGGTGGTGGTGTTCGGAAGTATTTGCATCGTACCTTGCAGAGTTACCCCAGAAGCAAACCCTTTTGACTAACCCAATCTTTTCGAGTGTTTCTAAAGTCCTGTATACGGTTGCAAGGGATACATAAGGGTACATTTTTTTAACTTCTTCGTATATTTCCTCGACGGTCGGATGATTGTAAGATTTAAGTAAAACCTCATAAACAGCCAACCTTTGAGGTGTGATTTTAAGTCCTATTTCCTTACACTTCTTCACAAAGAGTTCAAGTTTTTCGTGAGTATTTTGCATGAAAAATAAAAATAAAATGAGAAGAAAAACTTTTCAATAATATTTATCACTTCTATAAGGAAGGTTCTATTATGTAGTCATAATTTTCTCTATTCCTTATTAATTTTACATCTCCGTTCTCCACCATTATCTCCGCAGCTCTTGGTCTCATATTGTAATGGGATGCCATAGCAAAGCCGTAAGCTCCGGCAGAAAGTACCACTAAGTAATCTCCTCTTACGGACTTTTGAATTTCCCTGTCCAAGGCTAAGAAATCTCCAGTTTCGCATATTGGTCCTACGATATCTGCTTTTACACTTTCCCGTTCATGAATAACTGCAGGAACTATATGGTGGTAGGCGTTGTATATGGAAGGTCTTACGAGGTCATTCATTCCTGCGTCAACAATTATAAAGTGTTTATTCCCTTTATCCTTCGTGAACTGAACCTGTGTTATAAGAATCCCTGCATTTCCTAAAATTGACCTTCCCGGCTCGAGAATAAGTTTTGCTTTAACTTTTTCAACATAAGGTCTTATCAAATCTGCAAGTTCTACAGGCTTAGGTTCTTTATCCTCCGGTTTGTACTTTATACCCAATCCACCGCCTATATCGAGGTACTTTATATCAAACCCTTTACTCACAAGCCTTTCGTATAAATTTACAACTTTTTCTATTGCCTCTTTATAAGGAGAAATATCGAGAATCTGTGAACCTATATGGCAATGTATACCCACAATTTCAATATTCTTGAACTTTGAAGCGTATTCGTATTCCTTCTCTGCTTCCCTAATATCTACTCCGAATTTGCTTTTTTGCATTCCCGTTGCAATGTAGGGATGGGTTTTAGGGTCTACATCGGGATTTACCCTTATAGCAATTCTCACCTTTTTACCGAGTCTTTCCGCAATTTCATTCAGGACTTCTATCTCTTGGCGACTCTCTACGTTGAACATCAAAATTTCAGCGTTTATGGCATCGGTGAGCTCTTTCTCCGTTTTTCCAACACCGGCGTAGACTATTTTGTCTGCAGGAATACCGGCTTTAAGTGCTAAGTAAAGTTCTCCTCCTGAAACTATATCGGCTCCTGCTCCGAGCTGTCCCAAATACTTTACTATGTAAGGATTAAAGTTTGCCTTTACGGCATAGCAGATAAGGGCATTCGGAAAAGCCTCTCTATAAGCGTTAAATCTATCTTTTATATAGTTTGCACTGTAAACGTAGAGAGGAGTTCCGTACTCTTTTGCCAGCTCCTTTAAAGATACACCTTCTAAGAAAAGTTCTCCGTTTCTGTACTCAAGGTATGGATTGTACTCTTTCAGCAGTTCCATAAGACAGAGATTTTACAACAAGTTTTTTCTATCTTTTAGGAATTTTTTGCGAATATTTTCGAAGAAACTTCTTACCCTCACATCTTTATAATCCCTGTAAGTCCAATAGATAGGTCTGAAACCTCCGTAAACGTAAAGGAGTTCTATTTCCGCATAAATTCCCTTGGAAAGGTATATTCTTGCACCTCTCCTCTTGTGAGAAGCGAGAATTAATTGGCTTTCGTCCAAATACCCGGGGTCTAAGTTAACGGTTCTGTTTCCTCTCACGGAAAGCTCTTTTTCCAGTTCCATAGATTCAAGTTTTATATCAACAAGCTGACCCTTATCTTTTAAATCCCGAAGGGAAAGGTAAAGCTTTTTTAACGGTTTTCCCATTTCTCTTCCGTAATAGTTTTCCAAAAACTCAAAGTAAAATTCCTCGGAGATTAAATCGATTTTTCCGAAGCGTCTTTCAATTTCCTCTAAAGCCCTTTTTAAATTATCCCTATAGTTTTCGTTGTAAAGAATTGAAAAAGTAAATTTAGCTAAGTCCATAGAAATATACATAGGATTAAACTAATAGGTATGAAAAAAATTTTAGGCGTTTTACTGTTTTTGTTTACGAATTTTGCTTATCCTCTTAGCCCTTCGGAAGAAAAGCAACTCCTTAAAGACATAGCGGAAATAAAAGCTACTCTAAAAACTTTTATGGAACAAACGGATAAAAGGTTTGAAGAGCTAAGAGAAGATATGAACAAAAGGTTTGAGCTGATTGACAAACGATTTGAACAAACTGACAAAAGATTTGAAGATGTTAATAACAGAATCATGGAACTAAGAGAAGACATGAACAAACGTTTTGAACGACTTTATACATTCCTGTGGATAATCACAGGGATATTTACGACATTGACCACAAGCGTTATAGCCTTTGCCTGGTGGGACAGGAGAACGATTATAAGGAAAACTAAAGAAGAGATCTTTGAAGATATGGAAAGGGAACTAAAACCCGAGAAGTTTAAAAAGCTTCTGAACACATTGAGGGAAAAGGCTAAAAACGATAAAGAGTTAGAAGCTATTCTCAAAAAATACGGGCTTTTGTAAGGTTTAAGCTATTTAACCGTTCCATAGAAATCTGTATATAGCTTTTCTCACATGAATACCATTTTTCACCTGCATATAAATCAGAGATTTTTCAGTGTATACAAGGTCATAGTCTATATCTACATTTCTGTTCACGGGTCCCGGATGCATGTAATATTTAACTTTTTTATACCTTTCCTTCGTAAGACCAAACTGTCTAAAGTATGAAGTTTCGGAAGGTATAAAGTTATCCTTTTGTCTTTCCTTTTGAAGTCTGAGCCATATTACTACGTCTGCCCATTCAATGCCTTCATCTACATTGTCAAATACTCTTTCCACTTTAAAAACTTCTATATCTCTCGGTATTAAAGTCTTGGGTCCTGAAACGCTTACCTGTGCTCCGAACATAGTAAAGAGCGGTACACCGGAGCGAAAAACTCTGCTGTGTTTTATATCTCCAACGTATAAAATTTTTAAACCTTTTACCTCTCCGAAATGCTCCTTTAAAGTAAACAGGTCTATAAGTCCCTGAGATGGATGTTGATGGGTGCCATCACCCGCGTTTATAAGTCTTAGGTCTAAACTGTTTACTATACTTTCGTAGGGAAATAGAACAAAGGGGACTCGGAAAACCACGTATTCGAATCCTAACCCTTCAAAGGTTTTGAGAGTATCGTAAAAGCTTTCTCCTTTAACAGTAGAACTCTCCGATGAAGAAACATTATAGGTTTCAATTCCAAGTTCCCGTGCGGATTTCTCAAAAGATAACCTTGTTCTCGTAGAAGGTTCTGCAAAAAACAAAACGGCTGAGGCTTCAATTTTTTCTTTCCTGCCTTCTTTAAACTCTTTAGCTAAGCGGAGAATTTCTTCAACTTCGTCTTTTTTCAAGTCAAAAACACTTATAAGTCCCTTCATTTTCCGCCTTTGGCAAGTTTTACAAACTCTTTAAATAAATAGTATGAATCGTGGGGTCCCGGCGAGTTCTCCGGGTGATACTGTAGAGCGAATATAGGTAGCTCTTTGTGTCTTATACCTTCAACGGTATTGTCCAAAAGATTAACATGGGTAATCTCAACATCTTGGGGTAGACTTTCGGGGTCTATTGCGAAGTTGTGGTTCTGGGCTGTGATTTCTATTTTGCCGGTTCTCAAATCCTTGACGGGATGATTTGCTCCGTGATGTCCGAACTTCAGTTTGTAAGTTTTTCCTCCCAATGCAAGCCCTATAATTTGACATCCCAAGCATATACCCATAATGGGTTTTTTCTCCTTATACTTCCTGACCAATCTTATACCTTCTATAACCCTTTGGGGGTCTCCGGGGCCATTGGAAAGGAATATGGCGTCGGGATTTATATCTTCCAATATCCTTTCTGCATCTTTAGGAGGAATAACGACTACTCTCGCTCCCTCCGATACAAGTCTTCTTAGAATGTTGAACTTCACACCAAAATCTATAACCGCTATCACAGGCTTATCGTTATTTCTTTTTAAGAAACCCTTGATGAGGTCGTAATCTCCTTCATCCCAGTGATACACTTCGCGGGTAGAAACCTTATCCACGAGGTTTTGATGAGAAATGTCAGGTATTCTTTTTGCTTTTTCTACCAGCTTTGCGGGGTCTTCTTCAATTGTAGAAATTACTCCCTTCATAGTTCCTTTTTCCCTTATCTTTTTTACAAGGGCTCTGGTATCTATACCGTAAATTCCTACTACACCGTATTCCTTTAAATATTCATCTAAGCTCTTTTTAGCCCTCCAATTGGAATACTTAAAGAAGGCCTCTTTTACTACAAAGCCGTTTACCTGAATGCCTTTACTCTCTATATCTTCCTCGGTGATGCCGTAATTTCCTATCTGGGTATACGTCATCACTACTATCTGGCCTTTATAAGAGGGGTCTGTAAGTATTTCCTGATAACCAGTCATGGATGTGTTGAAAATCAGTTCTCCTTGGGTTTCACCCGAAGCTCCGAAAGAGTATCCGATGAAATATGAGCCGTCTTCGAGGGCTAAGATGGCATGTTTACGCATATTGGATTTTATTCTATACTTTCTTCCTTTAAAATACATCAGTATGAAAAAATACAAAATAGCCGTTTTAAAAGGAGACGGTATAGGTCCGGAGATAATCGAGCAAGCACTCAGGGTTTTGAACAAAATTGCGGAAATTTACGGTGCTCAGTTTGAATACAGAGAAGGATTAATAGGAGGAATAGCAATAGACGAAACGGGAACTCCTCTTCCTGATGAAACTTTGGAACTCTGCAGAGATTCCGACGCTATACTTCTCGGAGCGGTTGGAGGACCAAAGTGGGATAATCTTCCTACGGACAAAAGACCTGAGAAAGGACTCTTAAAAATAAGAAAGGAACTCGACCTGTATGCAAATCTTAGACCCGCAAAAGTATGGGATGCGTTAGTATCAGCATCTCCATTAAAGGAAGATGTGGTAAAGGGAACAGATATGCTGGTTATAAGAGAACTTACTTCGGGAATATACTATGGGGAACCCAGAGGTATTTTTGAAGAAGAAGGGAAAAGATATGCCGTAAACACTATGAAATATACCGAAGAGGAAATAAGAAGAGTCGTAAGGAAAGGTTTTGAAATAGCAAGAAAGAGGAGGAAAAAACTCACCAGTGTAGATAAAGCGAATGTTTTAGAAGTGAGCGCTTTATGGAGACAAGTGGTAGAAGAGGAAAAGAAAAACTTTCCAGATGTTGAACTGGAACACCTCTACGTTGATAACTGTGCTATGCAACTCGTTAGAAGACCAACAACCTTCGATGTAATAGTCACAGGCAACATTTTTGGAGATATCTTATCCGACGAAGCCGGAGTAGTAGTCGGAAGTCTGGGAATGCTTCCATCGGCAAGTATAGGAGATAAATACGCTCTATACGAACCGGTTCACGGTTCGGCTCCCGATATAGCAGGTAAAGGGATAGCTAATCCTATAGCTACCATACTCTCTGCAGCCATGATGCTCAAGTACTCTTTCGGAATGGATAAAGCCCACGACCTTATTGAGAAATCCATTGAAGAGACACTAAACCAAGGTTATAGAACACCGGATATATGGAGTGAAGGCTCAATTAAAGTAGGGACTAAGGAAATCACCGATAAAATTTTAGAAAATATAGAGAGGTTTAAAGGTGAGTACGTTTAATATTTTTCTGTTCCTATTCTTCGTTATTAGTTTTTCCTTTTCCCAAGTCCCTCAAGAGCTTTTAAACTTTTTCAAAAGGGAAGGTTTCATAGTAAAGAAAGAAGACTCCAGAGTAATAATAGACCTTCCCAGAGGAAAAGTTTTTCCCGGCGAAAGATTTGAGGTTTTCCAGAAGGGTGAAGCTATAATTCACCCTGTTACAAAGAAAGTATTAGGATACGATGAGAAAAAAGTTGGTGAGATTGAAATAACACTTCCAAAGGATAATTTTTCCGTAGCGAAAGTAATTGAAGATAACGGATTTAAAGCAGGAGATAAGATTAAGCTATATACTGGCAAAGTTTGTTATATCGGCAATGATGAGGGATTTTATTCTTTAAGTCAAGTAATTGAGAATCTAAGCAGAGGAACAGACAACTGCGATTATGTTGTAAAAGAAATGGAAAACGGTTACGGGGTTTCCTTCAAAGGAAAACCTATAGCCTTTTTCCCTGTTTCCAGCATAGCCCTCCATAGAAGGGAAACTATATTTGAAGACTATGCTATAAAAGCTAAGTTTGTAAGGAGCTTAAGTGACTTACCTCTTTCCGCAGATATATGTAAACTCTTTGGTAAAAAAGATTATTTGGTTGTCCTTTTCCCGGATAAGCTCAAAGTCTACGAAGTTTTAAAAACGGATTTCGTAGAAATTACGTCCTATTCACTTCCTCCCGGATATCCCGTAGGAGTGGTTTGTTATGAGAACGAAAAGGAAAGCTTAATTGTTGTAAACTCAGTTTCCGACGGGTCTGCGAGTTCATCTATACTAAAACCCGTAGGCGATACGCTGATACTTGCTAAGAAGAACATCCCTTATATCTTTGGAATGTTCGTTGAAAAAGGAAAGAAGGTTCTGATAGGTCAAGGATTGGGTGAAGGAGCTTCTTGGGGAGAGGTTTACAGGTTTGAACTTGAGGGAGATAAGCTTGTAAAAAAGGAACGTTTAGACCTTCCTGAGGGTTTCAGAATAGACGGTGCTGCAAAAAAAGATAACATTCTGGTTTTTGTAGACAATGAAAGAAGACTAAGGGTATTCATAGGTGAAGAAGAAGTTCTCTCAGAAGACGGTTTCGGACTCTCTTATACAACCGCTAAAATTCCCGGAGTATACGACTACGGAGAAGGGGATAAATACTTCTTCTACGTCAGACCAATGTTTATCAAGGTTTACAAGGAACTTCTGCCACTTGTAGTTAAAAATAAGTCCAGCAGTGTATTTGAACTGGTAGGATTTACCAAATTTACGGAAGGTGAACTCTGGACGGTGATTAGGAAAAAAGGAAAAATTTACGACACTATAAAGCTGAAAGGAAGGAAATTCGAAGGAGCTATTCAGGCCATAGTCAAGGACAGCAAAGGGAGAATATTTGTAATAACGGGAAGCAAGGGAACATTACCTATACAGAACAGAGGAGAAATATTCCTAATAGAGATTACTCCTCTTTGACCTGTTTTGGTTCTCTTACCAGAGCTATTCTGAATACCTCATCGAGGTTATCCACGAAGTGCAGTGTCATTTTCTCCCTTACGTATTCAGGAAGTTCTTCCAAAACTTCATCTTTATTTTTCGCCGGAAGGATTACTTCGTAAATTTCCGCTCTTTTTGCTGCAAGAATCTTTTCTTTCAGTCCTCCAACGGGGAGAACCCTACCTCTTAGGGTAATTTCTCCCGTCATAGCTACATCCATTCTCACCGGTGTATTAGTGAAAAGGGATAAAAGCGCAGTTGCTATTGCAACTCCTGCAGAAGGGCCATCCTTTGGAACAGCACCTTCTGGAACGTGAACGTGTATATCTACCTGGGAGAAAATATCAGGATCTATACCATAATCCTCTGCCTTGGAACGGATAAAGGACAAAGCCGCCTGTGCACTTTCCTTCATTATATCCCCTAAAGAACCCGTCAATACGAGTGAACCTTTACCTTTCATCTTAGTAGCTTCAATAAACATTATTTCTCCGCCAACCTCAGTCCATGCAAGACCTGTGGCCACACCTATAAGAGGTCTCTTCTCTTTCTCAGGTCTGTACCTGGAAACGCCGAGAAGTTTCTTGACTAGCTCCGGAGTGATTTTGAAAGGCCCTTGCTGGCCTTGCAGTTTTTTCACAGCCAGTTTTCTGAGAACTGCAGAAATTTGTCTTTGCAGATTTCTTACACCTGCTTCTCTTGTATATCCTCTTATGATTTCAAGTATAGCTTCATCTGTAAACTCAACTTCTTCGGGTTTGAGTCCGTGCAGAGGAATTAATTTGGGAATGAGATGCTTTTTAGCTATAAACAACTTTTCCTCTTCGGAATATCCTGAAAGAGTTATCAGTTCCATTCTGTCGAGAAGAGGTGTCGGAATGGTATCGGCTCTATTCCCGGTACATATAAATATTACCTCGGATAGATCAAAAGGAATTCCTATGTATAAATCTGTGAATTTTTTATTTTGTTCCGGATCAAGAACCTCAAGTAGAGCCGCAGCCGGATCACCTTGGAAGGAGATGGCAAGTTTATCTATCTCGTCTAGCATAATTACAGGATTTTTAGTTCCCGCTTGTTTAATAGCCTGTATAATTCTTCCGGGCATAGCTCCAACGTAGGTTCTCCTGTGACCCCTTATCTCCGCTTCGTCCCTTATTCCTCCCAGAGCTATTCTTACAAACTTTCTCCCTAGAGCTTCAGCAATGGAGCGTCCCAGAGAAGTCTTCCCAACACCCGGAGGTCCGACAAAGGCCATAATTTGAGTCGGTGATTCCTTTCCTTGGGTAAGTTTTCTTATTGCTAAATACTCAATTATTCTGTCTTTTACCTTCTCAAGGTCGTAGTGATCTCTATCCAGGATTTCCCTTGCTCGTTCCAAGTCGTAATTATCTTCAGTTTTCGTACACCAAGGAAGGTCGAGAACCCAATCTAACCAGGTTCTTATTACTCCCGCTTCCGCAGAGTCAGGATGCAACCTTTCTAATCTCTTTATGTTTTTTTCTATTTCCTTAATTCCTTCTTCGGGAAGGCAAGGTTTTATTTCCTCAAACTTCTTATTGTATTCTTCTATTTCAGCTTTTATCCCTCCTGCTTCTCCGAGTTCCTCTTGTATAGCTTTGAGTTGCTGTCTCAGGAAGTATTCCCGTTGCTCTTTCTCCATTTTCTCACGGGCTATCTCACTTATTCTCTGTTTTACCTCTAAAAGCCCTATTTCATCCTGTAGGAGCTTGTGAACTTTCTTAAGTCTCTCCCTGGGGTCTAAAATTTCAAGTATTTCCTGGGCTTGATTGGACTTTATATCTAAAACGGAAGCTACTATATCCGCGAGTTTTCCCGGTTCTTCTATCTCTTTTATAAGTACCACTAAATCTGGAATTATCTGTTTTCCTAAGCTTACCAGTTTATCTATTGATTCTTTTACCGCTTTTACAAGAGCTTTATCCTCTATGGTTTGTTCTTCGGGAGGAATATCCTTATCATCTATAACGTCAATTTCAGCTACCCAGTAATCTTCATTCCACTTTAGATTTTTGATTATCCCCCTTTTTAATCCCTGAACTAAGATTTTTACCCTGCTATCCTCTATTGGAACGGTTCTAAGTATATGGGCAACTACTCCAACCTTGTATATGTCTTCTTCCTTCGGTTCCTCTATATCCTTATCCTTTTGAAGAACCAGGAAGATTAGCCGGTCTTTTTTATTGGCTTCTTCTATAGCCCTTATTGAGAAACGCCTTCCCACAAATAAGGGTTGAACCATGGTCGGAAATATCACTATGTCCCTCAGAGGCATCAAGGGATATTCCGCAATTCCGGTAGGTACTTGCGGTGCTTGGAATAGCTCGTTCACCATTTTCCTCCTTTGACTTTAAAATTATACCAATGGATTTCGAGCTTATAATTTCCGAGGTATCCAAGGTTATAAAGGGAAAGGAGGGAGTGATTAGGAATGCTCTGGTGTGTTTCTTATCGGGAGGCCATCTCCTCATAGAGGATATACCCGGAACCGGTAAAACTACATTATCTTTAGCTCTAGCAAGGGTTCTAGGTCTCTCCTTTACCAGAATTCAATTTACAAGTGATCTTATGCCGTCGGACATTACGGGAGTAAACATTTTCAACCCCAAAACGAGAGAGTTTGAATTTAAACCGGGTCCAATATTCCATAACGTCGTTCTTGCGGATGAAATTAACCGAGGAACACCTAAAACCCAAAGTGCTCTTTTAGAAGCCATGGCGGAAAAGCAGGTAAGTATAGATGGTCAAACCTATAAGCTCCCCGAACCTTTTTTTGTAATAGCTACCCAAAATCCTATTGAACATCACGGAACTTATCCCTTGCCAGAGGCTCAGCTTGACCGTTTCACTATGAAGCTTTCAATAGGTTATCCCTCAAAGGAGTATGAAACTCAAATAGTTCAAGGTACAAATCCCATGGAAGAAGTAAAGAATTTAAGACCGCTTTTCAGAAAAGAAGAACTCTTAGCTACGATGGAAGAAGTAAAGAATGTATATATTTCTCCAGAAGTAGCAGAGTTTATAGTAAATATATCCAATGAGATAAGAAATCACCCTTCTGTAATATTAGGTATTTCTACACGAGGAGTTATCCATCTCGCGAATACCTCGAGGGCTCTGGCTTTGATAAGGGAAAGGGATTTTGTTGTTCCCGAAGATGTAATCGAACTTTTACCCTATGTAGTCTCCCACAGGATAGTCTTGAGAAATGATATATCCTTTACTGAGCTCATAAACGAAATCATGGAAAAAGTTCCCATTCCCTGATTATTTCCCTTTAACTAGTTTTAGAAATTCTTCCCGAGTTCTTATGTCCTTTAGGAATACACCTCTTAGGGCTGACGTTACAGTTAGATGTTCAGGAGACATTACTCCGCGCATTGACATACAGAGGTGTTCTGCTTCTATTACTACACCTACACCTTTGGGTTCTAGTTCTCTTTCGAGAAAATCCGCTATTTCTTCGGTGAGTCTTTCTTGAACTTGAGGTCTAAGGGCAAAAGCCCTTACGGTTCTAACTAACTTTGAAAGTCCGGATATCTTTTTATTGGGAATATATGCAATGTGAACTTTTCCGAAAAAAGGCAAAAGGTGGTGTTCACATAAACTGTAGAATCTTATGTCCTTTACCAGAACCATTTCGTTATAACCGCCGAATTCTTCGAAGAGTTTCATATCAAAGGTTCTCATACGTTCAAACTCTTCCCACATACGGGCAACCCTTTCGGGTGTTTCTCTGAGTCCTTCTCTGTCAGGGTCTTCTCCTATTCCTTCGAGAAATAGCCTTATAGCCTGCTTTATTTTTTCCTTGTCTATAGCCATAACTCAGATTTTAAAATTTTTAAAAAAGTAAAATAAGAATTTTGCTCATATATTATTAAATCTTATGCAGAAGAAATCCATAATTGTAGTAAACTTTGGTTCTCAATACGTCCAACTGATTGCCAGAAGGATTAGGGAACTGGGAGTTTACAGTGAAATAGTAAACTGGGATACTCCTGCCGAAGAAATTAAAAAGAAAGCACCCTACGGAATAATATTTTCGGGTGGTCCTGCATCTGTTTACACAGAGGGTGCACCCCTACCTGACCCTGAAATTTATAATCTCGGAGTTCCAATATTGGGTATATGCTACGGTCTTCAGGTAATTACTCACCAGCTTGGTGGAAAAGTAGCAAAGTCAGAAAAGCAAGAATACGGAAGAGCAAGGCTCAAAGTAATTAAAGAAGACACCATATTCGAAGGAATTCTAAAGGAAAGTGATGTGTGGATGTCCCATGCCGATAAAGTTGTCAAACTCCCTCCGGGGTTTGAAACCCTAGCGGTTTCCGAAAATTCTCCTTACGCGGTAATAGCAAATAAGGAAAGAACTATCTACGGTCTACAATTTCATCCGGAAGTTACCCATACGGTTTTCGGAAAAGAAATGCTGGCTAATTTTGTCTACGGAGTTTGTAGAGCACAAAGAAATTGGGAAATGGGTGATTTCATTAAAGAAAAAATAGAAGAGATAAAACAAACTGTGGGAAAGTCTAAAGTAATTGCTGCTCTTTCAGGGGGAGTAGACTCTACTGTTGCAGCAGTCCTTACCCACAAAGCAATAGGAGATAGGCTCCATTGTTTCTTTATAGACCACGGACTGCTTAGGTTGAATGAAAGAGAAGAAGTAGAAAGAAACTTAAAATCCCTTGGATTACCTTTAACCGTCGTAGATGCGAGTGAATTATTTTTAGAACGTCTCAAAGGTGTTGAAGACCCAGAAGAAAAGAGAAAGATAATAGGGAGAACCTTTATAGAGGTTTTTGAAAGAGAAGCTAAGAAAATAGAAGGTGCGGAGTTCTTACTCCAAGGAACCTTATATCCCGATGTAGTTGAAAGTGCAGGAATTAAAGGAAGTGCAAAAATAAAAACCCATCACAACGTAGGAGGTCTTCCTGAAAGAATGAATTTAAAACTTTTAGAACCCTTCAGGGAACTGTTTAAAGATGAGGTGAGACAAATAGGTAAACTTTTAGGAATTCCAGAAGAAATCTTGAAAAGGCATCCTTTCCCGGGACCCGGTTTAGCGATAAGAATTATAGGTCCGGTAAATAAAGAGGATTTAGAAATCCTCAGAAGAGCAGACTCTATATTTATAGAAGAATTAAAAAAGGAAGGTCTTTATGACCGTATATGGCAAGCCTTTGCAGTTCTGCTTCCCGTAAAATCCGTAGGTGTTATGGGTGATGTGAGAACGTACGAAAAGGTAATAGCTTTAAGAGCTGTGGAGAGTGTAGACGGAATGACCGCGGACTGGTATAGACTTCCCTACGATTTTCTGGATAGAGTGATGAGAAGGATAATAAATGAAGTAAAAGGAATTAACAGGGTGGTTTACGATATTTCTTCAAAACCGCCTTCCACGATAGAGTGGGAGTAATGTCAAATAATTGAGGTCATAGAAAACCTTTAAACGATACGTCTAAATTTATAGCTAATATGAAAAAGCCTGAAATACTTGCACCTGCGGGAAACTGGGAAGGTTTATCAGCTGCCATAAAGGCAGGAGCGGAAGCTATTTACTTCGGATTGGATAAATTAAATCAGCGTTCTCTCAAAAAGAATTTTTCAATAGATGAACTAAAAGAGATAAAGGAATATTGTAGTGAAAATAACGTAAGGGCATATCTCACTTTAAACTCCATAGTTTTTGATGAAGATTTACCCTATGTAGAGGAGGTATTGTACAAGGTCAAGGAGGCTGGAATAGATGCAGTAATAGCTTGGGATTTTGCCGTAATGACCAAGTCATTAGAACTGGGAATAGAAACCCACGCATCCGTGATGACGGGAATAGCCAACACGGTAAGTGCAAAGTTTTTTGAAAATATGGGTATAAAGAGAATAGTCCCTGCGAAAGAGCTTAACCTCGAACAACTAAAGAAGCTAAAGGAGAATACAAATCTCGAAATAGAAGCCTTTGTTCATGGAGCGATGTGTATGGCAATATCGGGGAGGTGTTTTCTCAGCCACGAGATATTCCAAAAATCCGGAAATAGGGGGGAATGCTATCAAGTTTGCAGACATGAATTTCAAGTGATTATAAGAGACCTAAATCCAAATGCAAAGGGTGCGCAGTATATCTTGGGTGAAGATTACGTTATGTCCGCACGGGATTTAATGACTCTTGACATTGTTGAATACCTGATGTTCTTGGATGCTTGGAAAATAGAGGGTAGGAGCAAAAATCCCGATTACGTTTATATGGTTACTAAAGCTTATAGAACTGCAAGGGATGCTCTCCTTGAAGGAAAATTTGACGAAAAATTAAGAGCCCAGCTCATAGATATGGTAAGCAGGGTTTACCATAGAGAATGGGATAGCGGTTTCTATTTTGGAAAGGCAAGTTTTGGTGTAAATGAAAGTATAGCTAAGGAAAAGAAGGTTTATATAGGTAAAGTTCAAAAATTTTATCCCAGAATAAGCGTAGCAGAGGTGAAGGTAGAAAGCGGAGAGATTAAATTGGGAGACACCATTCATATAATAGGTAAGAAAACAGGAGTAGTGAGACAAAAGGTTGAAAGCATACATTTAGACGGAAAACCCGTCCAGTCAGCTAAAAAAGGAGACATTATAGGTTTAAAAACAGTCGAAAGAGTTAGGGAAGGAGATAAAGTTTATCTTATAGTGGAAGTTGAAAGTTCAAAAAACATAAGTTGCTTTAATCATAGTTATTAAAAGTTTTTACTTCTCAACACCACCTTTTGAAAAAAAATAATAACTAAAGGGGGTATTTACTATGAAAAGCATTAAATTTCTATTGTTTAGTTCATTGATTTTAATTGCGGGATGTGGAGGAGGGGATGATGATACTAACACTACTGCTCAATCCCAAGGAACTATAACAACTCCAGAAGAGGCAAAAGCTGTTGTAGCGGGGTTTTTTGGTGCTCTTGATTTTGGTGATAACGTTGGAAATTCCGCAGGAAATTTAGTAACTCAAGCAAACAGAGTCCATGGCTTTGGATTTCACAAAAGGTTATTGAACATCTACGGAAAGTATGTACCTAAAGGAAATTCTTTAGGCGCACTACAAACTGTCCAAGAGTATACATGTGATGAAAGTGGAACATACACAGTAGAAGAAATAGGTAACCTATCCTATAAAATAACCTTCATCAACTGTGTATCTTTGGGAACTACAATGAATGGAGTTCTCGTTATTTCAGCTGTTGATGAAAACAATAACAACATTCCCGAGGAAATAACTTTTACCCTAAAACAGGGATTCTCCGCGGAATCTGTTGATGAAGCTTTTGAAGCAAAAGGAGATTTTACGCTTTCTATGAAGGGGCTAAATAATGGAGATTTATTCGATAATAACCAAAATATAAGGGGAACATTAACCTATCAGGAAGGACCTATATACTTCGAGGACAGACAAGAAAACAAGTGGGTGGAAATCGGATTTAGCAATTTCTCGGTTGCACTTGATGAAGTAAACGGAACCGCTTCGTTTTCCGGAGGTATAACCTACAAGGATAACTTCTGTAAGACAAGCCAAGTAAGCTTATCCTTTAATACAATTCAGGAGTTTAAGTTATCTTCCGCGGAATGCCCATATGCGGGAAAACTCTCCATAAATAACGGTTTGATAACTTTGGAATCCCACGACCCGGATAATGACCCTATGACGGAGAACTATATGAGGATTTACTTTAATAACACAGAAATATTTAACGATGTATGCACTAACTTCACACCACCACAAAGCTGTGGAGGTGGTTAATATAACCTTATGGAAAAACTAATAGTTGCTCTTACAGGAGCGGGAATATCGGCAGAAAGTGGCATACCCACCTTCCGTGGTAAAGACGGGTTGTGGAATAAATTTAGACCGGAAGAACTCGCTACACCAGAAGCATTCTTTAGGGACCCTAAACTTGTCTGGGAATGGTACGATTGGAGAAGAGGGTTGATAGCCAAAGCAGAGCCTAACGAAGGGCACAAAACATTAGCAAAGATAGAAAAGGAGTTTCCTCATTTTTATCTTATTACCCAAAATGTTGATGGACTTCATCAAAAAGCAGGTTCGGAAAAAGTAATAGAGCTTCACGGAAATATATGGAAGGTAAAATGTGTTAATTGCAAATATGAGACTTACGAATATAGAACTCCTTTACCGGAAATTCCACCCAGGTGTGAACAATGCGGTGGACTGCTTAGACCGGGAGTTGTATGGTTCGGAGAAAGCCTACCAATGGATGCTTTGCAAAAAGCCTATGAACTTTCCAGAGAGTCTCTTATTTTCATAGTTATAGGAACTTCAGCAGTTGTATACCCTGCAGCTGAACTTCCGTATATAGCTAAGGAAAACGGAGCAGAGGTAATAGAGGTAAATCCGGAGGAGACTCCTATATCCAGGATAGCGGATAAAATCTTCAGAGAAAAAGCATCTACAGGTTTAAAAAAGGTTTACGATTATCTAAAAGACAGATATGGCGCTGAGAGATAGGGTTAAAAAACTAAAGCTTTTGATAATGGATATCGATGGAGTTTTAACGGATGGAAACCTTTACTATACCGAGCATGGGGAAACTATAAAGGTTTTCAACGTACTTGACGGTTTAGGAATAAAAGTTCTCCAGAAGATGCAAATAAAACTTGCGGTTATAAGCGGAAGGGATTCAAAAGCTTTAATTACCAGATTGAAAGAACTTGGCATAAACGACATTTTTACAGGGAAAAATTCCAAATTGGAAGTTTATGAAACTTTGAAAATGAGATACAGCTTGAAAGATGAAGAAATAGGCTTCATAGGAGATGACTTGGTTGATTTAGACGTCATGGAAAAAGTCGGTTTTCCCGTAGCTGTAAGGAATGCAGTAGATGAAGTAAAAGAGAAAGCCGTTTACATTACTATGAAGGAAGGGGGAAAAGGAGCACTGAGGGAAGTTGTAGAGCTAATCTACCTTTTAAGGAATGGTTAAAGGTGTATTACTTATACTACTCTTCGTAGTATTCGCTTTTTTATCCGAAGTATACTTCAAAAAGTACGAAGCTATAGAAAACGTCAAATTGGTTAAAAGTGAAGTTCTAGAGGTTCTTATAAGTCTTTACGGGAATAAAGGCACAGAATGGATTGTAAAAGGGAAGAGACTTTTTTATCAGCTTAGCAACGTTGTAATTAAAGACCCGGGAATAAAGAGTGGAAACTACAGGATACTTGCTGGAAACCTGCGTCTCAATAAATACTCAAAGAAAGGAATTCTTGAGAACGGAGTGGAGATATTCGGACCAGACTTGTATTTGCGGACTTTAAACGCTTACATAGATTTTGAAGAAAATACCGCCTGGGGTTATCAGGAACTTATTTTGAGGAGAGGAGGTAATCTTATAAAAGGAAAAGGCTTTAAAATTTTCTTCAAACCCTTTAAGGTAATTATTGATGAAGTTAAAAGTATTCATAGTACTCCTTAGTTTTATGACTCTCGGATTTTCCCAATCGATTACAGGTGAGGCAAACATTTTAGAGTTCTCCAATAACAAACTTATCTATAAAGGTAATGTCAAACTTATAAGAGGGTCTTCAGTTCTGAAAGCCGACGAAGTTATTATAATTTTGGATAAAGACAGTAAACCTGTAAAGATAATCGCAAAGGGAAAAGTGAAAGTTATAGAAAATAGTAGGAAATCTTATGCCGATTACGTTGAGTACGATATAAAAAAGGATGTAATCTACATGAAGGGAAATGCCAAAATTGTGGAAGGAAGCCGTATACTTGAAGCTGATGAAATTTTCCTGTATAGGAAAGAAAATAGACTTACAGCTAAAGGGATTACAAAGCGTGTAAGGACTGTTTACGTGGAGGAGGAAAAGTGAACAAATCTGATATAGCAAGAGAACTTGCAAAGAGAAAAGGTATTTCCTATAAGAAGGCTGTTCTTATAGTGAATGCTACCTTTGAAATAATGAAGGAAAGCATACTAAACGGTGAAAAAGTAGAGATAAGGGGTTTTGGTACGTTTAAACTAAAAAGAAAGCCGGGCAGATTTGTAAAAAATCCAAGAACCGGTATAGAGATGTACATAAAGGAAAGGTATGTACCCTTTTTTAAACTGGCAAAGTCTTTGAAACAAAAACTTAATAAAAAGAATAAGGATGAAAGCCTAATTAAAAGAGGCTAAATTTATCCTATGCACTACGATGTCGTTGTTATAGGAGCTGGACCCGGAGGTTCTACTGCTGCCTATACGCTTGCCAAAGAGGGAGCTAGAGTTCTATTAGTAGATTCAAGAAAGGAAGTAGGCTATCCGGTTCAGTGTGCGGAATTTGTCCCTGTGCAGCTGTATTACAAATTTCCAGAATTCTTTTCTCCAGAAACTATAGCACAGAAAGTCAATAATATGGTTCACTTTACGCCCTGGGGAGAAATAACAACCATGTATTCCGAAGGCTTTATTTTGAACAGAGACCTGTGGGATAAAAAAATAGCTGAGCTTGCTACTAAAGAGGGAGCTGAGCTTATGCTGAAAACCAAATTTATAGGCTATGAGGGTAATTTTGTATTTTTAAAAGATTTGAGAAAAAATGAAATTCTAAAGATTTCAGCAGACTTCGTAATTGGAGCGGATGGAGCACGTTCCACGGTTGCAAGGTTGACGGGAAAATACACAGAGAAATTTTTAATTACAGCACAGTATACATTGAGGCTAAAGAAAAAACTGGATGACCTTCTCATATTCTTTAGAGATTACATTCCTGGTGGATACGGATGGATTTTTCCTAAGGGAGATGTCGCAAACGTAGGTGTGGGCATAGACCTGGATTATAAGCTCAAAGTTGTTGAAGTTTTAAATAAGTT
>QNXQ01000118.1 GCA_003978875.1 Aquifex sp.
ATCAAAACAATCGTGGGAAAGTCTACAAAATCAATGCCTTGAGCTAATTTTCCCTATTCTTTTGCCAAGGAGCCAAGTAGGGCTATCCTAAGCCCTTTGATTTTCAATTTTGTTATAAACCTTCCTCATTTTTTATGATTTATGTCAGGTTATTCGATTTTACTTGACATTTTTGAAAGGAGGTATATAAGTTCAGGATTTTCCTTTACTTTGTGTAATATAGTATTATGAAAATACTCGTTACCGGCGGAGCGGGATTTATAGGTTCTAACCTGGTTCACACACTCCAAGAAAAATATCCGGAAGCAAGAATTTACGTAGTTGATAATTTTTCCTCGGGTCATTTCAAAAACCTTATAGGCTTCAAGGGACAGGTGATTACGGGGGATATTTCTGACCCTTCTTTTTGGGAGTATATAGGTAAAAATTTTCACTTCGATGTAATATTCCATAAAGCGTCAATTACCGATACCACGGTTATGAATCAATATACGATGATGAAGACTAATACGGATTCCTTCAGGTATTTATTAGAGCTTGCGGTTGAATGGAAAACAAAGGTAATTTACGCTTCTTCCGCAGGGGTTTACGGAAACACTCCACCGCCTATGAGGGAAGACAGAGGACTTGAACCCGAGAACATTTACGGATTTTCAAAGTTAATGATGGATTACATAGCCCTTGAGTATATGGAGAAGTATCCCGATATGAGTATAGTGGGACTTAGATACTTCAACGTTTACGGGCCGAGAGAAGAGTATAAGGGAAAAACCGCCAGCATGATATACCAGCTTGCGGTGAAGATGATAAAGGGAGAAAAGCCAAGACTTTTTAAGTGGGGACAGCAGAAAAGAGACTTTGTTTATATAAAAGATGTAATAAGGGCTAACCTGCTTGCACTCGAAAAGGACGTATCGGGTATATTTAACGTGGCAACTGGAAAAGCCAGAAGCTTTAACGAAATAGTGGAAATTTTAAACAGGGAACTCGGAACTAATTACGAAGTGGAATACTTCGATTGTCCCTACGATTTTTATCAAGAGTATACGGAGGCGGATTTAACCAGAGTAAAGGAATATTTAGGTTATGAACCTCAATACTCCTTAGAGGAAGGTATAAAGGATTACTTGCCGTATATACTTTCCAAAGTGAAAAGATGAAAGTTTACTTCTTCGGAGGAAAAGGAGGAGTAGGTAAAACTACTATCTCCTCGGCATTTGCGATTAAACTTTCCGAAGAAGGTAAAAAGGTTTTTCTCATCTCTACCGACCCTGCCCATTCTCTTTCCGATATATTCTTAGAAGCAATAGAAGAAGAGAAAAAAATAACAAAATTTCTTACCGTCAAGGAGATAAGTATAAAAAAAGAACTTGAGGAATATAAGCGAAAAGTTCTAAACCTTTCAAAAGCGGTGTTAAAACCTCAAATGGAGGAACACCTTCAAAAAATACTCAACACCCTTGAAGAAAGTCCCGGAATAGAGGATATAGTCATCTTTGAAGCACTTTCAAAGGAGATAGTGCACGGAAAAGGAAAATTTGATGTCTTCGTAGTTGACACTGCACCGACGGGACACACTTTAGGGCTTTTAAAAACGGTAGGCTCTTTGGGAAATTTGTTTGAAGAAATAATAAAGCTCAAAAAAAATATTGAAGAACTAAAAAGTCTTAGCGGCAGAAAAGTAAGGGATACAGCCCTTGAATATCTCCAGGAAAGAAAAAGGAGATTTTCGGAATTTTCCGAAATTATTTACAATCATTCCGAGTTTATTCCTATACTTACTCCCGAAAAGTTGCCCATTGAGGAAACCTACAGATTAATATCTTCCCTAAAGAGTAAAGGAATTCACGTTGAAAAACTGATAGTGAATAAAATTCTGCCTTCTGAGTCGGAAGACCCTTTCCTCAGAAGTAGAAAGGAAATAGAAGAAAAATACATGAGCGATATCAAAAAGAAGTTCAGTCATTTGAAGTTGATTTTTATCCCTTTTATGGAAAAGGAAATCGTAGGATACGATAAACTTAAGGAGTTCTCAACTCTCCTTTCGGGTATTTTCTAACTCTTTGGCTTCGTTCCAGAGTTTATCCATTTCTTCCAAACTCATATCTTCCAATCTTTTTCCCATCTCTTTAGCCTTCTTTTCTATATAAGAGAATCTTTTTATAAACCTATCGTTAGCTTCCTGGAGAGCTTCCTCAGCGTTCACATCTACGAATCTCGCAAGTTCAACAACAGCGGTAAGTATATCTCCTATTTCATGTTTTATATTCTCCCTGTCGTTATTTTTAAGGGATTCTTTTAACTCTTCTATCTCCTCTTGAATTTTGTCAAAAACCTGGTTTATATGTTGAAAGTCAAAACCTACCTGCGAAGCTCTGTCCTGCAACTTTTGGGAACGCATTAAGGCGGGAAGATGTTTGGGAATTCCTTCAAAAATGCTTTCTCTTTTTTCCATTTTCTTTTTTTCCCAGTTTTTGAGTACATCTTCCGGGCTGGCGTTTCCGAAAACGTGGGGATGTCTCTCTATCAATTTCTTTACGAGATTATCTATCACATCGTTTATGTCAAAAGCATTTCTTTCTTTCGCAATTTGGGAATGAAATACAACTTGAAGTAATAAATCTCCCAATTCTTCTTTTAATTTTTCGTCATCTTTACTATCTATAGCATCAAGAACCTCATAGGTTTCCTCTATTAAATATTTTTTTAAACTTTCGTGGGTTTGTTCTCTATCCCAAGGGCATTTTTGCCTCAGTTCTTCCATGACTTTAATCAAGTCCTGAAATGTGTACTTTTTTTCTCCCATAAATTTTAAATTTTAAGAATAAATTTAATTGTAGGAGGAGATTATGCCCTCATGGGGAAGATTTAAAGTTTCATTTGATAGTTGGAAACTCCTATCCCTTGATAATCACGTATTAGAAGAATCAACAGAAATCGGAGATGTAAATATAGAAACCGATTTTTGGAAACCGATAAAGGGTTATATTCCCGATAAATATAAAAAAGAAAATTTAAGAATAGCATTTGTAGATGGAGTAAGGAGAACGGAAAACGTAGTTTACATAGAAGACCCTTATAATCCGGCGGTAGTAGAAGGAGCTTTCGTATCAGTAGGTGCGGGAGCACTTGTACTGACTTACGGAAGGGTGAATTCTCTGGAAGAATCCCTAAAAAAGTATAAAGTTGAGAGATATTTTCTCTTGAGGGATAATTTAGACGTAGGGCAGCCCTTTCTACGTTTCAGAACCCAAGCAGGAATTCTCGAATTCAAAGTTGAAAAGGCTAACAAGGAACTTTCTCCCTATGTGAACGAGCTAATGGCTAATCTTGAATTGAGTATAGCCCAAGCGGTTTATGCGGGTAATTTGGCGGATATTATGATAACCGACGGAACTTTACATTACGTTGCAAAGGCAAAGGGACTTCCCTTCGTAGGGTATGTAAAAAAACACAGGAAACTCTACGTATACCCGGAACATATAGAAATACTTAGAAAATTGAAAGTAGGTGAGAGGACACCTTTAGTTTTAATTCATTCACAACCCACAATTGACGGGAAAAGTACATCTCATCTCGATAAGTTCACTTGGTATGTAAAGCTAAACGATGGTGAAGGAATCTCAAGTATAGCCCGTTTAGAAGTTCCTGCAGATATAGGTGTGGAAAAGGCTATAGAAATTGCAAATCTTACAACTTACTTAGTTCCTAAGTTTGCGTCAACGGAATTTAATGACAGAAGGGCTCCTCAAAATTTAATCCCTATAAAGTACCTTGAGAACTTTTTAAGGAGAAGACTGGGAAGCCAATCCTTAATAAGACGTTTAATCGCCCAAATCATGCTCAAACACTGATGAAGAAAAGAATTCTGGTAAGCAAATGTCTTTTAGAGTGTTGTTATAGATACGATGGTAAGGATGTAAAGCTGGAAGATTTAAGAGAAAAGCTGAAGGATTTTGAAATCATAGCCGTATGTCCCGAGGTAGAGTTCCTGAACTTACCCGTCCCGAGACCTCGATTGAAATTTGTTCCTGTAGAAAATCAAGTAAGACTTATTAAAGAAGATGATAAAAGAGATTTGACGGAAGACCTCAGAAGGAAATCAAGAGAGTTCATAAAGTCTATAGGAAAAATAGATTGTGCAATCTTGAAGTCAAAATCGCCGAGTTGCGGTGTGGGAGATGCAAAGGTATACAGATGTCTTGAATGCGAAGATGAATTGGGAAGAAGAAACGGGATTTTTACCGAGGAGTTAATAAAGCTATTTCCCAATATAACTGTGCTGTCCGAAAGGGATTTTTTAAGGGAGGGAGAGGAGATTTTAAAGGAGTTAAAGGAAAGGTGATGAATTAATCTCCCAAGTACCTTTCTTCTTTCCAAGGGTCTCCTACTATGTGGTATCCTCTTACTTCCCAAAATCCCGGAACTAAATGGTCAAGGAACTCTATTCCCCAAACATATTTGGCACTTTTCCAAGCGTAGAGCTGAGGAACAACCAATCGGAGCGGATATCCGTGTCTTTTAGGTAAAGGTTTTCCGAACATTTTATAGGCGAGAATGCTATCTTCCTTCTCAAGGTATTCTATAGGCAGGTTAGTAGTATATCCTTCAAGGCAGTGAACGAGGACGTATTGAGCAGTAGGCTTAGGTTTTACTATCTCCAGCAGATCTTTTGTAAGGATTCCTTCCCAGACTATTTCGGGAACGCTCCATCTGGTTACACAATGGAAATCTGCAACTACTTCTGCAGAGGGAAGTTTCAATAATTCTTCGTAGGTAAGCTCTATAGGATTTTCAACCTCTCCCCAAACTTTAAATCTATACTTTTCCATATCCCAATCGGGGATTTCATCAACT
Organism: Aquifex sp.; assembly: GCA_003978875.1. Lineage (GTDB taxonomy): Bacteria > Aquificota > Aquificia > Aquificales > Aquificaceae > Aquifex. The sequence continues at coordinate 4,858 of QNXQ01000118.1, forward strand.
ATGTCGTAAACTATAGGAGCCTTAATCCACTTTTGTCCCGGGGGTAATCTATCCTTTGTCTTTTTTACAGTAGGACTTATTATCCTTTTCTTCATAAAAAACATTTTTAGGCACACGAGTTTAAAAGTTTCTGATAACTGACATAATGCTATATCAAAAAAATCTTTTCTGTAAGATAATTGAACTAAGGAGGTTGTTATGGAAGAAAAAAAATATGTCGCTGTTCCCTTTGCTCTCGTCGGTCTGTTTGTAACCGATAGGGATGTTGAAGAAAGCATACGAACAGATATGACGCCTGAAGAACTGGAAAAACTCCAAGAGCTGCTTGCTCGTTTTCTATTTAAAGAAGGTATAAGAGTGGCTATTTATCCATCGGTAGTTCCCCCTGAACAGGCCGATGAAGCTGTAAAGGAATTGGAACAATTGATATTCGGTGAAGGAGAAGGGGGAGAGTAATGGTTAAAGTTGTAGTCTGCGGTGCTTTAGGGAGAATGGGAAGACGAATTATTGAGCTGGGTATTCAGGATAAAGACGTTGAAATAGTCGGAGGTATAGAGCACCCAGACTGCATTTCTTCCCTTGACCTTGGTGAAGCCTTAGGAAAGCCTGAGCTAAAAGGTAAACCGCTCACGAGTAGGCTAGAAGAAGTTTTACCTATGGCGGATGTGGTTATAGAGTTCTCGGGAAACCCTACGGCAGCGGTAAGTTATACAAAATTGACCTCTCTTGAGAAGAAAGCAATCGTCATAGGAACCACAGGTTTTACACCGCAGGAGATAGAGGAAATCAAGGAATATTCGAAAGAAGCACCTGTTCTTCTGTCACCTAATATGAGTCTCGGAGTAAACCTTTTGTTTAAACTTGTTGAAATAACGGCGAAAGTTTTAAAGGATAAAAACTTTGATGTAGAAATAATGGAAATTCACCACAGATTTAAAAAAGATGCTCCCAGCGGAACCGCAATGAAACTTGCGGAAATTCTATCGGAAGTACTGGATAGAAAAAATATAGTTTTCGGTAGGGAAGGTGAAGCTCCCAGAAAGGAAAACGAGATAGGAGTTATGTCACTGAGAGGCGGCGATGTAGTAGGAGACCACACAGTCTTCTTTTTAGGTTTCGGAGAAAGATTAGAGCTTACCCACAGAGCTTCGTCCAGAGACACCTTTGCTAAAGGAGCTATCGAAGCGGCAAAGTGGATAAAAGGAAAAGAACCCGGCTTTTACACAATGTTTGATGTGTTAGGTTTATGAAATAAGCATCTTTCTCCCTTAAAACCCTTTACTCTTTTTTAATTATTAATACTTTATGAGGTCTTAGTTCTCCGTTTACGAAACTTCCTTCTCCGACAAATATTTCCTTTATTATCCCACTAAAGGGACTTTTTACCTTTGTGTAGCTTTTTAAAGTTTCCACTTTTTTTATCTCGGACTTTATCTGTTCTATCCTGAATTTTATAATTTTCAGCTCCGCCTCTTTATCCTCAAGAATGCTTTCTGCAAGAAGGTCTCTTTCAAACATTTCTTTATATCTCTTATAGTCCCTTTCTGCTTTCCAGTGTTGTATCTCAAGCTCCCTTAATTTTCCCTGAAGACGTTCAAGTTCGTAAGAGTATAGTTCCTCCGAAATTTGAAGGAGTATCTGTCCCTTTTTTACTTTCTGCCCTTCCTTTACAAAAAGCTTTTCAACTTTCCCTTTAACAATTACATAAATGGGAATTTCTTCCGCTAATAGAAGGAACGGAGTTAAAAGTATTATTAGAGTGAGCCTAAAAACTCTTCCCATGCTCTCACCATCTCATCGTCTATATCAACCAAAATAATCTTTTCCAAAGACTTAGGTTTAAATTCCTTTATTTCTTTGAGCATTGCCATTGCCGCTACACTTTTAGGAACTCTTCCCACTCCTGTTCCCATACCCGGAAAGGCTACGCTTTTAAATCCTTTTTCATCTGCAAGTTCAAGGGCAGCCTTTGTAGCTTGTCTTACTTTTTCCTCAGAAGATGGCATAGCAGGTTCTTCCATAGTAGGAGCATGTATAACACCCTTAAATTTCAATTTTCCCGCCGTGGTGAGAACGGCAGAGCCTATAGGTATGGGTGATTTTTCTATAGCTTCCTTTTCTATTTCTTCCCCTCCGAACCTCCTTATAACCCCTGCCACTCCTCCGCCCATCAATCCCCTGCTATTTGCCGGATTAACAATAACTTCAGCTTCTACTTCAATAATACTTCCTTTCAAAACTATTATGTTCATGATAATAAAAATAAAAAATTTATCAAACTAAAGGTAAAAAAGTCTTTAAATATAGTTCCAAAAACATAGATTTAAAAGGGGAAGATTTTTTATGAGACTATCACCTCGTGTGAAGTACATTGAAAACTTTTTCTATCTAAAGTATTGCATTAAAGAGCTTTAGGATTTATAATATCTATTTAGCTTGGGCGCGTAGCTCAATTGGCAGAGCGGGCGGCTCATAACCGCCCGGTTGGGGGTTCGAGTCCTCCCGCGCCCACCACTAAATCATGACAAAGGAAGAACTGAAACTTTTACTGAAAATCCAAGAAATAGATTTAGAAACCGAAAGAGTCAAAAATAGGCTAAAAAAAATAAAAGAAGAATTAGAAACTTTGCAGAGGGATTTGGAATCCCTTAAGGAAGAAAAGGAAAAACTTCTAAGGAAAAAGGATGAATTTGAAGAACTCAGAAAGAAATTGAAAGAAGAAATAGCAAATGCAGAAGCTCAGCTACAAAGGACGGAAAAAAGGCTAATGGCGGCAACGAGGGATGTTGAATATAGAGCTCTTCTCAGAGAAAAGGCTAAACTCGAAGATAAAATTCTTAAAAAATCCTACGAGTTAGATGAAGTGGAAAAAGAACTTGAAAAATTATCAAAGGAGCTTGAGGAAAAGATTCCTAAAATAGAGAAGGAAATAAGGGAAATTGAAGAGGAAATAAAAGATTTAGACTTTGAGGAAACTTTAGCTCATAATAAACTTCACGAGCTGGCAAATAAGAAAGAAGACATAAAAAAGGAAACACCGGAGCATCTGGTGAGATTTTACGAAGAAAATAAGGAACATTTTGAGGGATTAGTTGTTGTTCCTATGGAAGATGAGGCTTGTGCAGGGTGCGGTATAAAGATACCGAGTGTTCTTTTATCAAAGATAATAAAGGAAAACAGTATAGAACAATGTCCTTCCTGCGGTAGGTTTGTTTACTACAAAATCTAAGATAATAGATTTCTTATTTTTTTCAGGTCTATATACTCTTTTACAATTTCTTTGCCACCTTCATCTATCTTCTTACCGTTGTGCATAAGGAAAAATTTTTCACCCAGATAAAGAGCTTCAAAAGGGTCATGGGTAATTATCACTACGGGCTTTCCAAATTGAACGCTCTTTACAAACTCCATGACTTCAATTTTTGTTTTAAAGTCCAAAGAGGAAAAAGGTTCATCCATAAGCACAGCTCTCGGGTTATATACAAGAGCACGAATTATAGCAACCCTTTGTCTCTGACCACCGGAAAGCTCATGAGGATACTTGTTTTCATAACCTTTCAGGTTAAATCTCTCAAGTAGTTCCTTTACGGTAAACTGAGGATTTCGGGCTTTTTTCAAAGCAAACTCTATATTCTCCTTTACGGTCATGTGGGGAAATAGATTGTGTTGTTGGAAGACAACTCCGAGCTGGCGTTTTTGAGGAGGTAAAAAAATGCCCTTTTCTGTATCAAAAAATACCTCCTCACAGCATTTCATAAAACCTTCTTCGGGTTTTTCTAATCCGCACATTACCCTCAGGGTGGTAGTTTTTCCACAACCCGACGGTCCAAGGATTATGTTAAATCCTTTTATAAATTCAAATACTCCCTCTATGGTTATCCCGGGAAAAGATTTTTTAAAAGAAAGAAAAATCATGCAAGTTTTTCAAGAACTTTTTTTATTCTCTTTTCTATCTTTTCTTTCGGAAGAACAGCTATGAGTATATCTATACCTACACCTTCTAACTCTCCCGTGAGGGCAATTCTGAGGGGTTTCCAAACATGGGGCGGTTTAACCTTCAGGGTTTTTTGAATTTCTTTTGCTATCTTCTTAACCTCTTCCGGAGATTCTGGTTTACTTTCTTCAATCTTTTGTAAAAATAGAGTAAGAACTTCCTGAGCTTTTGAATCTTTAAGGATACTCAATAGTTCTTCTTCTATTTGAACTTCATCCACGAAGAAGGGTTTTAATCTTTCTACCATCTCACTCAAAGTGTCAAAGGAATCCTTCGTATGAGATAGAACCTTCTTTATATAATCCCTGTCGCTTACATCGTATCCCGCTTTTTTAAGAAATGGAATGGCTCTGTCTACCAAGACATCGAGGGGAATTACCTCTCTTATATAAACACCATTCATCCACTTTAGTTTTTCCCGATTAAAAACTGCGGGAGAATCGTTTACGTCTTTTAAGTCAAAAATTTCTATGAGTTCCTCTTTGGAAAATATTTCCCTCCCTTCCTCGGGGGGAGACCAGCCGAGGAGACACAGGTAATTGAAAAGTGCTTCGGGCATATATCCTTCTTCTCTGTAAGCTCTTACCGATACGGCTCCGTGTCTCTTTGAGAGTTTACTTCTGTCCTCTCCTAATATTACCGGCAGGTGGGCAAACTTAGGAATGGGAAATCCTAAAGCCTCGTAGATTAGGATTTGCTTGGGAGTGTTGGGAATATGGTCTTCACCTCTTACCACATGGGTTATACCCATTAAAGCATCATCTACAACTACGACGAAGTTATAGGTAGGCGTTCCGTCGCTACGCACTATTATGAAATCACCGAAATCGTCTGTATTTATTGCAATACTTCCTTTAATTAAATCTTCAAAAACTATTGTTTTGTTCTCCGGAACTTTAAACCTTATGGTAAAAGGTTTGCCTTCCTTTTTTAACTTTTCGATTTCTTCGGGAGATAGCTTCCTGCACTTTCCGGAGTATCTGTAAGGAATACCCTTTTTCTTTGCCTCTTCCCTTTCTTTTTCAAGTTCTTCAGGACTACAGAAACAGGGATAAGCGTGTCCTTCGGCCAGTAGTTTATCTACATATTCTTTGTATATATCAAATCTCTCCGATTGGCGATAAAATTCGTCCCATTCAATTCCGAGCCATTTTAAATCCTCTATCAGCATATCTTCGTATTCTTTCCTTGACCTTTCCCTGTCGGTATCCTCTATCCTCAATACAAAATCACCATCTGTGTGGCGGGCAAAAAGATAACTGAATATTGCGGTTCTTGCATTTCCGAGGTGAAGGTATCCGGTAGGACTCGGCGCAAACCTTGTTTTTACTTTACCCATAAAGGTTTATTTTATCTACTTTCTCTCTATTAAAACCTTATTTACTTTTCTGCTGTCCGCATCCACAACCTTAAAGGAATACCCTCCGAATTTCACAATTTCTCCTTTTTTGGGAATTCTTCCCAATTTGTAGGTCAGGAAACCTCCGAGAGTGTTGTACTGTCCGTCGGGAATGTTTATTCCTGTAATTCTCCTAAATTCATTCACCTCAATTTTTCCGTCTACGACCCATGTATCCTTACTTACTTCTTTTATAAGAGGTTTTTCACTGTCTTCAGAGGCAAGCTCTCCCAAAATTTCCTTAAATATATCCTCTATGGTCACAATGCCGAGGATTACTCCTCTTTCGTCTACTACAACGGATATGTGTTCTTTTTTCTCTTTAAAAACCCTCAGCACCTCGGGAAGAGGAGTGTACTCGCTGAAAACGAGTATTTTTCTTATATAGGTTTTTATGGATTCATCTAAGTTCTTGTCAATCAAATCGTAAGCACTTATATATCCCACTATGTCATCTACTCTCTCCCTGTAAACGGGTATTCTGGAATAACCGCTTTTATTTATCTGTTCTATTGCCTGTCTCACCGTAGCGGTATCGGGTATCATGACCACCTCGTAAAGTGGCTTCACTATTTCGCCTATTCTCCTCTCCTTGAAAGAGAGAATATTTGAAACTATATATCCTATAGACTCTGAAAAGGTCTTCTTCTCTCTTAGAAGATTTATTAAATCTTCCCTTCTTACCTTCTCTTCGGATTTGCTGAAGTGTTTAGCTATCGTTCTGCTTATTACTTTTGCAAATATGAGAACAGGTTTAAGAATTAAACGTAGTTTATCGAGAATAAATAAGCTGGGTATGATTATTTTATCCGCATAATGTTGAAATAGACTTTTAGGTATTATCTCACCGATAATCAGAGTAAAAATCACAAGTGTTTCCGCAAAGAGAACTTCCTTTCCCTCAATTACGGGAAAATATTTTGAAAGGTTCATAAGGAAGAGCGTATAAAGCGTAGAGGCAAGGACTATGGACAGGGTATAACCCAGCATTGTAAGGGTTATGTATTCTTCGGGATTTTCAAGGAAGTGTTTTATAAATCCGTACCTTCTTTTTCTGTAAACCGCTTTCAAAATTCCCTTATCCGCATTGAGCAATGCTATTTCTGAACCTGCAAAGAAACCTTCAAGGAATATAAAGAATAGAACTCCTATAATAAAACCTATCAGCTCCATTTTTTCGCAACTATAACTCTATCATAATTTGCGTAATCTTTGAATACTACCACATCAAAACCCTTTGATTCAAAAATAGCTTTGACCACCTCTCCCTGGTCATGTCCGATTTCAAGAGCAATAAAACCCTCAGACTTTAAAAATTCATCGGACTCTTCCGCTATAAGCTCGTAAAATTCGCATCCCTTTTTACCTCCTATAAGGGAAGTGTAGCCTTCCCTTTTAACTTCCTCAGCCAATTTGTTCCAGTATCTCTCAGGGATATAAGGTGGGTTTGAAACTATAAAGTCAAACTTCATTCCCTTTACCGGCTCAAAAGCATTCCCGTGCAGAACTGTTAATCTATCGCTTACATTGTGAAGTTTTGCATTCTCTTTAGTAATTTCTACAGCTTTTATATTTATATCCACAGTCCAAATTCTCAGTTTTGGTCTTTCCACCAGGAGGTTTACGGATATACATCCTGAACCGCTCCCGAGTTCAAACCCTACAAGTTCTTTATCCCGAGGTATAAGCTCAAGGGTTTTCTCTATCAATATTTCCGTTTCAGGTCTTGGGATGAGAATACCTTCTTTTACTTTAAATACCCTTCCCATGCATTCCCATTCGCCTATGATGTAGGCCACGGGTTTTCCCTTTTTCCTTTCATCGAGAAGTTTAAAAAATTTATCCCTTATCTCCTCAGAAACCTCTTCTTCGAAATGTAAAGGGAGTTGAGATACTGGAATGCCCATCAAATGGGAAAGTATCAGTTCTCCGTCCCTTCTATAATTACTTTCCGTTCTTTGAAGGATTTCTTTTACCTTCACTCTGCTGAGTTTTAGGAGTTTCTTGTAGCTTTTCTACAACGGAGCCTTTATCCTTGGGAATTATTGAGAGTAGCAGTGCGAGAATTAAAAAGAGAGCTCCCAACCAGTAGGTAGCCTTTGTAAGAACGGTTTCTACACCTCCTACTCCGAAAATGGATTGTCCCATACCACTTCCGAAAGCCGCTCCTACATCTCCTCTTCCCTTTTGGAGAAGCGTAGCAATTATAAGGATTACCGAAATTATTACGAACAATGTGAGGAGTGCGTAATACATAAGATAATAATTTAACACTTAATTCCCGGGTTATACCCTTCCGAAGGCTCTTTCTCTGACTCTCGGATCTATATATGCAAGCATCAAATCCGCAATTAGATTTCCGACAATCAACATAATTGTTCCTATGTAAAGCCCTCCCATCACTAAAAACAAATCCTGAGAAAGAACGGCGTTGAGCATAAGCATTCCCATACCCGGCCAACCTACGATTATTTCGATGAGTGCTGCACCCGATATTAGACTCGCTATTTCATAACCGAGGAGTGTGGTAAAAGGATTCATAGCGTTTTTTAAAACGTGTTTAACAAGTGTAAAACTGTCCACTCCTTTAGCTTTCAGCATCGTTATCATGGGACTGTGGAGTATCTCCAGAACAGCACTCCTTACCAATCTAATTAGACCTGCAAGGGAAACCAGACCGAGTGTCAGCGCGGGAATCGTAAGATGCTTAAGTATATCGATAACCTTCTCAAGGGGACTCAGGCTTTCAAAATTGGGGCTCTGCAGACCGCCTATCGGCAGAATTCCAGTCTTTGAGGCTAAGAATAAAAACAGGAATGCGAGAAAAAAAGAGGGTATTGACATGAATGTATAAGCGTATGCCTGTATAGTTCTATCTATAAAAGAATTTTCTTTAAACGCTGCCAAAGTTCCCAGAGGAATTGCCAGAATCCAAGCGAATAATGCGGAACTTACCGAAAGGAGTAAAGTATTCGGGATTCTTTCCAAAATCAATTCCAAAACCGGAGCGTGATACTGGAAGGAATACCCTAAGTCAAAGAATAAGGCATTTTTAAGCCACAAAAAGTATTGAACCAGCACGGGTTTATCCAGACCGTATAGCTCCTTTAGGCGTTCTATTGTCTCGGGAGAAATCTGAGGGTTTAACCTGAGCTGGTCTAAATAATCTCCCGGTGCAAGTTTTATTATCAAGAAGGATAAGAAAGTAACTCCGATAAGCGTGGGAATTGCTTGCAGAAGTCTGAAGAAAATAAACTTAAGCATCTACTTAAAAATAATTTGCTATGAAGAATTTAGTTTCTTGGAAATACCTCTCTATTTCCTCCTTGTACTTTTCCTTTACGTAGCGAACGACTTTATAATCATCCCATAGTCCTATTATCGGAATCCAGTCGGGAATACGGTCTTTTTTTTCTATAAAGTACCAGAGAGCTGCCATAAAGTCTTCCCTTGCCTCTTGGCTAAGGTTAAAGTTAGGGTCGGTAAGGATACGAAACAGAAGTTTAGCGTCGAGGATTAAATTCCTCACGTATTCCATAGTGGGTGGGACTTCGGAGAGCTTTTTCTGGAAAGCTTCTTTCAATTTATTGAAGTCTTTATACTCTCCGCTTTTGAACTTTTCAAGGTATTTCTCCATAGTAAGATAGTATACATGTCTAAGATAATAAGGGTTCACGGAAGAGAGGTTCTGGATTCAAGGGGAAATCCTACCGTTGAAGTTGAGGTTGAGCTGGAAAGCGGTGCCGTAGGAAGAGCTATAGTTCCAAGCGGAGCTTCTACCGGTGAGCGTGAAGCTCTTGAGCTACGTGATGGTGAACAAGGCAGATTCTTAGGTAAGGGAGTTCTGAAGGCTGTGGATAACGTAAACGGCGTTATCGCTAAAGCCCTTAAAGGTTTGGAACCCTATAACCAGAGGGAGATAGATGAAATCCTGATAAACCTCGACGGTACGGAAAATAAGAGTAAGCTCGGAGCAAATGCTATTCTGGGAACCAGTATGGCCGTAGCAAGAGCCACAGCACAGGAACTCGGAATTCCTCTTTACGAATACCTGGGCGGAAAATTCGGATACAGAATGCCCGTTCCGTTGATGAACGTAATAAATGGAGGTGCCCACGCTGACAATAACCTGGACATTCAAGAGTTTATGATAGTTCCCGTTTGTGGCGGTTCCTTTAAAGAAGCACTCCGGGCGGGAGTAGAAACTTTCCACAATTTAAAAAAGATTCTCAAAGAAAAGGGTTATTCCACAAATGTAGGAGATGAAGGAGGATTCGCTCCCAATTTAAATTCTTCTGAGGAAGCCCTCGATATACTTCTTCAAGCTATTGAAAAGGCAGGATATAAACCCGGAGAAGATATACTGCTCGCTCTAGATGTTGCATCCTCGGAATTCTACGAAGACGGCGTTTACAAGTTTGAAGGCAAAACTTTGAGAGCGGAGGAAATGGTGGAATTTTACGAAAAACTGATAAACAAATACCCTATAGTTTCAATAGAAGACCCGATGAGTGAAAACGACTGGGAGGGTTGGAAACTTATTACCCAAAAACTGGGAAGTAGAGTTCAACTGGTGGGAGATGACCTTTTCACAACAAACCCGAAAATTTTGAAGAAGGGAATTGAGGAGGGAGTTGCAAACGCTATACTTGTGAAACTAAACCAAATAGGTACGGTTTCGGAAACTCTGGATACGGTTATGCTTGCAAAGGAAAAAGGTTATTCCGCGATAATATCTCACCGTTCCGGAGAAACGGAAGATACATTTATATCCCATCTTGCTGTAGCTACCAACTCGGGACAGATAAAAACGGGTTCTGCTTCCAGAACCGATAGAATCGCCAAGTATAACGAACTCATCAGAATAGAGGAGAGGTTAGGAGATGGAGCAATCTTCTGGGGCAGGGAGGAATTTTCAAAGTTCCTTTCATGAAAAAGTTTTCCTTCTCCTTTTCTCCTTACTTTTAATAAACACTTTTGTTAACCTGTTTATAACGAAACCCAACATATTTGACTTGGTAAGGTTAAGTAAGCTGAATAGGGAAATGGATGAAAAAATAAAAAGGGAGATTAAAGAAAATTTGAGATTAAGGGCACTTTACGAGGAAATAAGGAGAAATCCTAAAGAAGTTAAAGAAAGATTTATAAGGGAATATTTATTCAAAATCAAGGAAGGAGAAAAGATTTACATAATCGAGTAATAATTACTTTACAACGCTGAGAACTTCGCTACTCGTGGTAATTCCTTTTAAGATTTTTTCAATGCCGTCTTCAAGCATAGTTTTGAAACCTTTCTTTTTTGCTTCATTTCTTATGTCGTTAGAATCTTGAGTATGATTTATCAGCTTTTTTAGTTCTTCATCTAGTTCCAGAACTTCGAATATACCGGTTCTCCCTTTGTATCCCGTTCCGAGGCAGTGCCCACACCCTCTTCCTCTGTAAAATGTATAATCTCCCTCCGGAAGTTCGAGTTCTTTGAGTTCTTCTTTGTCAGGTTTGTAGGGTTCCTTGCAGTGAGGGCATATTTTCCTTACCAGTCTTTGCGCTATTACTCCTTCAACCGAAGAAGCTATCAAGAAAGGTTCTATTCCTATATCCTTGAGACGGGTTATAGCGGAAGGAGCGTCATTTGTGTGTACTGTGGATAAAACAAGGTGTCCGGTTAGAGCTGCTTGAACGGCTACTTCCGCTGTTTCTGGGTCTCTTATTTCACCTACCATTATTACGTCTGGGTCTTGTCTCAGAATTGCTCTTAGTCCCTGAGCAAAAGTGAGTCCCACCTTGGGATTTACTTGTATTTGGCTTATTCCCTTCACCTGATATTCCACAGGGTCTTCTATCGTTATTATGTTTCTTTTGGGATTTCTTATATGGAGTAGCATAGCGTAAAGAGTTGTTGATTTACCGGCACCGGTGGGACCCGTGACCAGAACTATACCGTAAGGCTTTTCTGCAAGCTTTCTCACCTTTTCCTCATCTTCGGGAGAAAGACCCAGCTCTTTAAGAGTAAGAAGTTGTCCTGTTTTCTCAAGAAGTCTGAGAACTACCCTCTCACCGAACACGGTAGGCACAACGGAAACCCTTATATCGTAATCCTTTCTTCCTATCTTCACTCTGATTTTTCCATCTTGTGGAATCCTTTTCTCCGCTACATTCAGTTTTGCCATAACCTTGATACGGGAAACCACCTCCTGATAGGTTGCCGGAGGAATTTTCATGTAATCGTGAAGAACACCGTCCATACGAATTCTAACAATAGTTTCATCCTCGTAAGGTTCAAAGTGAACATCCGAAGCGGAAACGGAAGAAGCCTTTATCAAAATCGTATTTACCAGTCTTACGGCGGGAGAGGAATCCTTCTGGAAAAGGATATCCACATTCTCTTCTGTGGTTTCTTCCTCTTCTTCCACCAAAACCTCTTCCTGGGATATCTTCTCCTGGATAAGTTTCGCATATTCTTCCGGTTCTACTACCTTAATCTTTACGTCTTTTCCCTTTTTAAATCGAAGCTCCTCTATCGAGTAGGGATTGAAGTTGTCGGGAACTATTACCAATATCTCCTTTTCATCTTCATACTCAACGATGTAATCTAAACTTTCACTCAATTCTGACATTTATCTCCTCCCTTTTTCCTCTTCTGATAAGTACTACTTTTAAATTAGGTTCGTTCCTAATCATCTGCAGTATTCTAAAGGCATCTTCACCGCTGGTAATGGTCATGTTGTTTATAGAAATAAGAATGTCTCCTCTTCTTATGCCCATTCTGTGAAAGATACTACCGGGCTTTACCCATTCAAAAATAAAGCCCTCTGTTTTGCCTCCTCTCACATAGGGAACCAGACGAATCTGTGTAAACATCTTCGCCGGGTCTTTAGTTATCCGTTCTATTTCTCTTCTGCTAACTACAATTTCCCTTTGTGAAAAATCGTAAGTCCTTTGGGTGGAAATTTTTCCTTCCTTTACCTTTTCAAGCTTAAAGGGAATTTCGAATTCCCTACCACCCTTGCGGAAAATAGCCCTATCTTTCTTTACCTTGAAAAGTGTATAACCCTTATAATTTTTTCCCTTTTCAAGGAATACATATTTCTTGCCATCTAAAAGGATTACTCCTTCAACGCTATCCGATAAAATTAAACCCTTGATTTTAAAGGAAGGAGCGGAAATACTTTCAGAGATAGATTTACTTCTCTTTACATTAATTTCTTCTGTATAGTTAAAAAACTTTTCAAAACTCTTTGCCACGCTTACAGCACTTATTTCCTTTTCTTCCCTTACATTAGGTACAAAGTGAACTTTTAAAGATTCTTTGAATAGAAAAAAAGAAATCAATAAGCTTGCCACAACTCCTAAAGAGAAAGCGAAGCCCAAGCTGTATATTATCATCATCAAGTTTATATTAAAAACCAAGCTATGAATTTAGCTCCGGTGATTTTGGATAGGTTCAAAGGTGAAAATATTCCCGCGGAAGTCCTCTTAATCGCCGGAACTCCTCCGGTTCTCAGAAAAGGCAAATCCTTTGAAAAATTAGTGGAGCGTTCCATTACACCGGAAGACATAAGGGAAACCCTCGCCGCTTTGAGACAACACGTAGCCGGTAAGGTGAAACTGGAACCGGAGAAGGGTTTATTTTCCTTCGGGCTGAGCGGAGTAGGGCGTGTAAGGGTAATCTACTTTACGCAGAGAGGGTCTTTGGTTATTTTCGTAGCGAAAACTCCTTTTAGTCCACCCCATCTTGAGGAAATAATAGGAGAAGAGGAAAAGATAAAGGAGCTAGAGTGTTGTATTAACGAGAAAAAACTTATAAAGGTAGTAGCTCCATCAAATACAGTTTATACCCTCTTCACTATGTCTTTCCTCAATTATATAGGAAACAAGTATCAACGGGTAATCTATACACTCGAGAGACCTTTATCTTACCTTCTTAAACATTCCCAATCCATCTTCATTCAGAGGGAAGTCGGTATAGACTTGAGCGACCTGGATGAAGGTATGAGAGAAGCGGTAATGGTGGAACCCGACTTAGTTTATATAAATGACATATACTACAGCACCCGTGAAATTATAGAATTTATCAGGCATTTCTATCCCTATCCTTTTACGGTAATTTTCGGAAGTGTAGGATTCTCCTTTGAAGAAGTATTAAACTTCATAATAGCCCACAGGGACGGGTTTGTAGTGGAATTGGTAGACGAGGTTTGGTTAATAACGGAAAAAGAATACAAGTACTTCGTAGAAATAAAGAGGGAACTCAAAAAGGAACAACCTCAGGTTTAGGAAAGCCGTTAAAGTTTGAAGCGTAAACTGTTGTATAAGCTCCTGTGGAGAGTATATAAAGAAAATCACCGATTTGAGGTTCAGGAAGAAAAACATTTTTCGCTATCACATCCATACTATCGCAAGAAATACCGCCTATAGTCCACTCCTTCAATTTACCTTCCCTTTTAATGTAGAAGGGATACCTGATTCCTCCGAGTGCTTCCGCCAGTCCGTTGAAAACTCCGGTGTCTATGTAAATCCAGTTTTCTTCTCCCCTTGTGGCTTTTCCTATTACCCTTGTAATCATAATACCTTGGTCTCCTACAATTCCTCTGCCCGGTTCTATCTGCAGTTCGTAGGGTTGGACTGGGAAGTATTTCCTCATTAAACCCTTTACGTAATAAGCTATATCTTCTATACTGAGAGCTTCGTAATTGTACCTTACCGGCAGACCTCCTCCCATGTTTAGCATCTGGAGTTTAAGTCCTTTTGCCCTGGCTTTCTCCCAAAGCTCTGCGGAAAGCTTTACCGCCATAAACCAATTCCTCAAATTATTGCACTGAGAACCTACGTGAAAGGTTATTCCGTAGGGAATTAATCCCGAGTTATTGGCGTATTCCAGTATCTCAAGAGCTGTATCCGTATCCACGCCGAATTTTCTCGAAAGAGGCCAATCACTTCCTTCATTGGGAACGGCGAGTCTGACGTAAACCTTTGAACGTGGTGCTATCTTCTTTATTTTTTCAACTTCTGTAAAACTGTCCACCGCAAAAGTCCTCACCCCTACGGAGTAGGCGTAATCTATGAATTCAGGAGGTTTTACGGGATTACTGGAAATTATCCTTTCTACCTTTCCCCCTAAATTAAGAACCTTCTTGAGTTCTTCAGATGAAGCTACTTCAAAACCAGAACCCACTTCCACGAGGGCTTTAATAACCCTGTCATCGTCGTTAGCTTTTACAGCGTAATAAACGTTAAATTCCGCAAAGTTGTATTTGACTTTCAGATATTTTTTCTTTACTCCTTCTATATCCATAAGGAGAACTGGTGTCTTTTTGGGTTTTAAAAGCTTTTCTATTCTTCCTCTTCTTTCGTTGACAAAATCCGTAAAGTACTTCTTGGCAAAGTTAAACTGAATCTCTCCTAAGGTTATAGCTCCGGTCATTCTGAAAAATATATGCAAAAAATTTTTATATTTATATACTATGGCAGGACATAGTCACTGGGCTCAGATTAAACACAAGAAGGCAAAGGTTGATGCACAAAGAGGTAAACTCTTTAGCAAATTAATAAGGGAAATAATAGTAGCAACAAGACTGGGAGGACCCAATCCCGAGTTTAATCCGAGATTGAGAACCGCAATAGAGCAAGCTAAGAAGGCTAATATGCCCCTTGAAAATATAGAAAGGGCTATAAAAAAGGGAGCAGGAGAGCTAGGCGGAGAGCAATTTGAAGAGGTTATATACGAAGGATACGCTCCCGGCGGAGTAGCCGTAATGGTAATGGCTACAACCGATAATAGGAATAGAACTACATCGGAAATCAGACACGTATTTACCAAACACGGTGGTAATTTAGG
>QNXQ01000195.1 GCA_003978875.1 Aquifex sp.
CTCGACCTTAGGAACGAGAGAAGAAAGCTCTCCTTCCATAAGTTGCATGAGATAGCCTTTCTCCTTTCTTCCCTTTAGGTATTCATCGAGTACTATAGAGATGGCCTTTGTAAATGGATGGTCTACAACACCTGAGACTTTCAATGCACTCTCGTAATCTCCTTTTTGGATTAACATTTTAAGCTCGTTGAGATTGTGAGGCAAAAAACTTTTTACCCTTAAATTTACAGCCCTTTCAATTATTACGTACCAAGAAAGGATTGAAAGAAGGAGGAGGGGATACATAACAATCCCCCCCTTTTCAAACCAATTTAAAAGAAACTCCATACCTTACCCCCTGCAGGCAGGAAGACCTTTTTTTAATTCTAAAACTTTTTCCCTCTCCCAGCTCTCGAGCTTTACATCTTTTAACCTTTCAAGAATACAGGAAGCATCCTTTTTAGCACCTAACTTTTTCAAAATTTCAACACTCAAGAAAACGGCTCTTTTGTAAAAGGGAAAATCCTTTTTATCACTAAGTACAATTTCCAATAAATAATTGAGGGCTTTTCTGTTCTTCTTTCCGTAGTAGTAATTTCCGAGATAGTAAGCAGCTTTCAAGTAAATATCGGGATTTGTACTGTTATAAGCTATTTCTAAATATCTGAATTTTCTTGTCTTTTCATAAAGCTCTAAAGCAATTTCTTTTAGTTCTTCGGAGTTGGGATATTTCTTTATGAGCTTACCGAACAATCTTTCGGCGTCTTTAATCCTTCCCAGTTTCAAATATATCGATATGGCGTTTATTTTTTCTATATCTCCTCTATTTTCCAGAAGACGGGCAAGCTTCAGGAGATTGTTCTCTTTTTCGTACAACTCCGCAAGTTTTGAAAAAGCCTTTTCCCTTATAACCTTATCCTGGGATTTTAAAAGATTAAGCAGTATATTTTCTTTTTCTTCGGGATTTTGTGTAATCTGGGCAAGAAGAAACATAGCCCTATCTCTGTATTCAGGATTGTTAACCAATTTTCTCAGTATAAATTCCGCCTCTATTTGTCTGCCTTCTTTGGCGTATAACTTTGCAAGCTGGAACTTCAGTTCAGGAAGCAAAGGACTATCGGGATAGTTTTTTTCAAATTCCTTTACTACCTTTTCCAAGTCCTCGGAAGGAGATTCCGCTTCTATTTGGGCTATACCTATCAGGGCTTCCTTTGCCTCTTTTGCATCTACATATTTCCGAAGTATGAGGTTGTATAAAGCCCTTGCTTTATCCTTTTGTCCAAGGTTGTAATAAGAATCGGCAAGTTTTATCAAAGCCTTAAGGCCGTACTTTTCATCTTTAAAAATTTTCTCAAAATAAGAAATCGCTTTTTCGTAATTCCCTTCTATGAAATAACTGAGTCCCGTGAGGTAAATTTCTTCGGGGGTTTCATTGAAAAGGTATCTCCTTGCAAGTCCTCCTTTTCCTAAGGCTATTGCAGCTTTAGCCTTAAGAATTCTTGCCTCATAACTGTCATCCTCTTTTAGAATTTCCAATACTCTTTCGTATTCTCCTGCATTGAAAAATGCTATAGCCTTGAAGTAGGGATAATTGAAGTATTTGGCAGCTTCCTTCCATTTTCCTTTTTTAAACATGTACCAGCCGTAATATTCCTTATAAATGTCAGGATACTTGTTCTCTACCTCGGAGAGTACTTGCTCTATTTCTTCATCTCTACCGAGTTCATACAAAATCTCGAGAAGGAGAACGTAGTATTCTCTGTCTTTTGCCTTAACCTTTTTCAGTAAGTTGTAAGCCTTCTGGTAGTCTCCGAGCTGAAGTGTTGCGTAAACAGCGTATACGTAATCTCCAGACCGTATAAAGTATTCAAGGGCTTTTTTATAATCTCCTTCGTTATAGGCTTTTATGCCGGCGTATCTGAATACCCATTTATCTCTTGTCTTTTCATATACGTAATCCGCTATCTCGGGTTTTTTCACAAAGATGGAAAGGTAAAGAGACTTTGCCAGCTGGGGATTTAGAGTTTCAAGAAGGAGAGTATAATCCAATGCCTCCTCGTAATCGCCTTCCTCGAGTGCTATTAGTCCGAGGTAGTAAACGATTGCATCCCTGTAGGGTAGAAACTTATTCTTATGTTTAAGTAAAAGTTTCTTGGCTTCCTTGTATTTTCCTTTTTCAAATAAATTTATAGCCTTTCTTACTTCTGTACTTTCAAGGTATTTGGGATTTACTTTACCGAGTATAAAATCGTTAACGTATTTACAATAATTTTTAAAAGTAAAGCGTCCACAATTGCTTATGGGTTCCTCAGGGATAACTCCGGATGCACCTACCAGGTAAGTGTATTTCCACAGAATAGGTTCATCCGCTTTATAAGGTTTTTTAAAGAGTTGATAGTGAAGGGCGTAAAAGCTTTCACAGGCGGGAATGGTATACATGTGCGTTGTATTGCAGGATTCTTCGAAGAGTTTAAGAGCTTCTTCTTTTTTACCTTTTTTATAGTAAATAAGCCCTAAAACGTACTTTCCTGCGTTGGAATAGGGTGATGAGGGTAAGCTCACAAGGAGTTTAAGTTTTTCTTCCGCAGTCCAAAGGTTACCCTGTTTATAATTTTTTACAGCTTGCTTGTATAAGTTGAAATCCTTAGGAACTCCACACCCTCCTCCCTTGGGAATATAAAGTTCCGTTTCTTCCCATTCTTTAGGTGGTTCAAAAAGTTTTCCCACTAAGTTATGAGTTTCGACTTTCCTTACCCTATAAGAAAGTTTATCCGGTAGATAGAAGGGAGGTTTTTCTACTTTTACTATATCGCGTACTTTTACCCTAAGGGTTAGTTGTTTTTGAAGTTCAGTAGCAAGAGATACGGCAGAAAAATAAAATATTAAGACCAGAAAAAGGCTATAGAGCCTTGTGGGCTTCAACATATAAATCCCCCAAGTGGCAGGTAATGTTCAACTTTTGTATCACATTCCTGCCCTCTGCATCTAAGTATACCACCGAATAAGAGGCGTTATCACATCCAAAACTCCAGAATTTAGAAAGGTCTAAGTTTAAAACTGCACAGTATAAACATCGTATAGGTACTGTATGGGAAACTATGGCAACAGTTTTCTCGTTGTAATTCTCGAGTAAGAACTTTAGAAAATCCTTAATTCTTTTAAAAACATCCAAGAGAGATTCCCCTTCCGGAAATTTCACCTTGTGGGGTTCTTTGAGCCATAGTTCAAAATCCTCTGGGAATTTCTCCTTCACCTCGTCTACAAGCAGTCCCGACCAGATTCCATGGTCAATCTCTATAATTCTCTCTTCTTTAATAGGCTCCAGCCCTATTTCCTCTCCGATAATCTTAGCAGTCCTAAAAGTTCTTTTAAGAGGGGAGGAAAAGAGAACGTTGATGTTTTCTTTTTTAAGAACCTGAGCAAGCTTCTTAGCCTGCCCGATACCCCTTTCCGTAAGATCAGGGTCCAAAAGTCCCTGATACCTTCCTATAGGGTTCCACTGACTTTCTGCATGCCTTACAACGATTAGCTTTAGCATTCATTAAATTATACAGTCTTGACCCATCTTCCTTGCGAGCTCACAGAGTCTTTCTATTCTCTTTTCCGTAGATGGGTGAGTGGATAAAAGCTCCATAATTCCTCCACCCTTGAGGGGGTTTTCTATAAACAGGTGTGCTGTTCCGGGATTTACATTGGTTGGTACTTGCATTACGTATTCTTCTATTTTCTTTAAAGCTCTTGCTAACGCCATGGGACATCCGCATATTTTTGCTCCCGTTTCGTCCGCAAGGTACTCTCTTGCTCTGGATATGGCAAGCTGTACTATCGTTGCAATTATTGGAACTATGATTATCATAAGAATTGCTCCTATCATTTCTGCAAAGCCACCGCCTTCTCCTTCTTCTTCCTCATTATTTTGCAGTCCTCCGAAGAATAGCGCCCATTGTGCCATATTAGCAAGAAAGCCTATTGCTCCTGCGATTGTAGCTGCAATAGTAGCTACGAGAACATCTCTATTCTTGATGTGGGCAAGTTCGTGAGCGAGAACACCTTTGAGTTCTTCAGGTTCCAATATTTCGAGAATTCCTCTGGTAACGGCTACAGCTGCATGACCCGGACCTCTTCCGGTTGCAAAAGCGTTAGGTTGCTCCATAGGAACGAGGTATATAGGGGGTTTTGGCATGTTTGCCTTTCTTGCAAGTTCTTCTACCATTTCGTGAAGCCAAGGAGCTTCTTCATAAGGTATTTCCCTTGCTCCGTACATGGAGAGAACTATTTTGTCGGAAAACCAATAACTTATGAAGTTCATAAATCCGGCAATTATCAAGGCAATCAACATTCCCGCGGTTCCACCTATTATTCCGCCTATAGCCATAAGAAGACCGGTGAGAAGTCCTAATAACACTACAGTTCTTAACATCCAACCCATTTTCCTACCTCCTTAATAATTGATAAATATTATCTATTGAAAATTCTTAGCAATAATCGTTTCCATATTGCTATTCAAAATGATATTAAATCATTTTTTTGTCTCTATGATTTTTATCAAAACGTATATCCGAACAGTCTTACGTATTCAGGACGTCTACGCCAATCCGGAACAACCTTTACCCACAGTTCAAGATAAACAGGTCTACCTAAAATAAGCTCCAACTCCTCTCTAGCTCTTTTTCCTATTTCTTTAAGCCTTTGACCTTTTTTTCCGATAATAATAGGTTTTAGATTCTCCCTATCTACTATAAGTTCTCCTCTTATTACAAGCATATTGGGATTTGCATCTCCCGGCTTTATTTCATCTATTTTCACAGCAATAGAAGTAGGTACTTCTTCCCTTGTGAGCATCATAGCTTTTTCTCTTACTATCTCCGCAGCAAGTAATCTCAAGGGTAAATCGGTAATCATGTCTTCGGGGAATAAAGATTCTCCCTCGGGTAGATATTTAAGAATCGTCTTGATAAGTTCGTCTAAATTCGCTCCCTTGAGTGCACTTATCGGCACTATTTCCGTCAGTTCATTGTGTCTTTTGTGAATCTCTTCAATCAAAGGTAGAACATTCTTAGCGGGTCCTATTTTATCGATTTTATTGATAACAACTATCACCGGTTTATTTAAAGGTTTTATGAAGTTCTGATATATTTCCTCATCCCTGGGTCTCCACCCTTCGGTAGCATCTATCATAAAGAGAATGACATCAGCTTCTTCTAAAGATTGCTTTGCAATTTCTACCATTGAATGACCTAAAACATCGGACTTTTTAGGTTCGTATATTCCCGGCGTATCCAGAAAAATTATTTGGGCTTCATCGGGTATATTTTTGACTCCCAGTATTCTCATTCTTGTAGTACCGGCTTTGGGAGAGATAATGGATACCTTGGTACCCAGTATGTTGTTAAGGAGTGTAGATTTTCCCACGTTAGGTTTACCGACTATAGCAACATACCCTACTTTCATAACCAATAAAACCTCCAAACGTTATACTAAGATTATCTAATAACATAAATTTAAGATTTTCGGAAAATTTTCAATTATTTTTTTATCCGTCCCAGCTTTTCGGAGAGCTTGAGAGCACCCTCTTTTAAAATATCCTTGACCCAACTAAGTAAATCTTCCTTTTTCATTCTGTAGGAAGGTGCTACTACCGTAATGGTATATTTCACATTTCCGGCGTAATCGTGCACCGGAACCGCAGAGCTTACAACTTCTTCCTCATATTCTTCGAGGTTTGTAGCGTATCCCTCTTCCTTTATTTTCGGTAGTTCACCCATCAGCTCAGCAGGTGTTTTGGTATTCTGCGTATGTTTAACCCACTTAATGGTTCTGAAGTAGTCTTCGAGTTCTCTTTTGTCAAAGTGAGCTAAATATATTTTCCCGGATGCGGAGGCGTAAAGGGGCAGAACTCTTCCGTATCTCGATAAAATTTTTACATTTCTGTCAACTTCACTTCTTTCTATATAAAGAACTTCATAGGCTACACGGGTTGTGAGGTATACATTCTCCTTTACCTTTTTTGCTATTTCATCAAGTATGGGTTTTGAAACTTTTTTTATATCAAGATGGTTTAGATAAGCCATACCAAGTTCAAAATTCTTAATACCAAGTCTGTAAAGTTTGTTTTCCTCATCGTAGGAAATCCATTCTTTTTCATGGAGAAAGTTTAAGAGTTTCTGAAGTTTTGGTTTACTTATTCTGAGTTCTTCTTGGAGCTTTTCAATTGTATGAGGTTTTTTCTCAAGGAGAAACAGAATATCCAACGCCAAATGGACATTTTGAATTACGTAAATATCTTTGTGGCTGTGTTCCATAGTTATGTATGTTAAAACGAAATTTTTATAAAATTATTTTGAAAATGAATCAGTTTAACGCCTTTTTAGAAATAGTGTTAAAATTCACAGATTTAAAGTGGGGACAGGTTAGGGACGATTTAATATCAAAAAGTATCAAAGTCTTGAGAAAATATCACGAGGGAAAATCTCCAGACGAGCTTAAGAATTCAAAGTTAATTCAGGGAATAGAAGATTTTTACGAAAGACTTTACGAAATCTACAAATCTAATCCGGATAACGTGGAAAAGTTAACCCAAGCTTTGAGTTCATTTATTAAAGCTCCCGTTCCGTGTAAACTGAAAATTATAGGCATTTTCGAATCTTTACTTGAGTAATTGATATAAGTTCCTTAAATCATCTAAACTTTTGTTAAAATCTACTTTCTCTTCAGGCTTTTGTTTGAAAAACTTTTCCACCCTTTCAAGATTTTTTATAACTTTATCAACTACAGGATTAGAACCTTCTTTATAAAGTCCAATTCTTACCAGTTCCTCTACATCTTCAAACTTACTCAAGACTTCTTTTACATGGTTGGCCATATTCATGTGCTCTTCACTCACAAGTTTCGGCATGAGCCGGGAGAGACTCTTTACAGGGTCTATTGCCGGGAATATTCCTCTGTTGGCTCTATTCCTTGTAAGGATGATATGTCCATCTAAAACACCCATGAGGGAATCGGCCACAGGGTCTAAAGATATTTCATCACCTTCAACGAGAACGCTGAATATTCCCGTGATACTCCCATTTCTGAATACTCCACAACTCTCAGTAATCTTTGCCATCAATTGAAACACCGAAGGAGTGAATCCTTTTAATGTAGGTGGTTCTCCCACCGCAAGTCCTATTTCCCTCTGGGCAAGTGCCAACCTCGTTATAGAATCCATTAAAAGCAGTACATTTTTCCCTCTCTCGGCAAAGTAATGGGCATGAACTATAGCACTTATAGCTCCTTTTACCTTAAGAATAGGAGATTGGTCTGCGGTAGAGACTACTACAACACTTCTCTTTAGTCCCTCCTCTCCCAGTACATCTTCTATAAATTCCTTTACTTCCCTTCCTCTTTCTCCTATTAATGCCAGAACTACCACATCCGCTTTCGAGTGTCTCGTTATCATACCGAGAAGTGTACTTTTACCTACCCCTGCACCGGCAAATATACCTATTTTTTGCCCTACACCTACTGTAAAAAGTGCGTTTATACTCCTTACTCCTGTATCCAATACTTCCCTAATTCTTTCCCTATACAGTGGATTTATCTCGGGAAGTTCAAGCTGTCTTTCTTCAAGGTATTTTTGAAGCTTTCCGTCGAGAGGATTACCGAACGGGTCTACCACTTTCCCGATGAGTTCTTCCCCTACGTAAGTGGATACGAGGTCTCTTTTCAGAATAACTTTATCCCCTTTCTTTATTCCTCCTAGATTTCCATAAGGCATTATCAAAACGTGGTTTCCGCTAAAACCTACTACTTCCCCTTTTATTCTTCTACTGCCAGTCAGTATTTCTACTTCGTTCCCTATATTTGCAAAGGGAAGTATAGCTTCCAAGAATATACCTCTGGCTGTAAGAACTTGACCGGTTATACTAATGCCCCTTAAAGACATTACCGAATACCTTTTCAAATACCAATCTTGCAAAATCTTTAGGATTTCTCTCCACAGTAAAATGGTCTCCCTTTATCTTAAAAGCCCCTCTCTCTATGTTTTCGTCTTCAAAAACTTGCAAATTAATCCCTTCAGCTCTGAAACTTTCTTTAAGCATTTTTATATCGTCAATAAGAAACTTCAAATCTTCCGGATTTATGTATATTTTGAGATTTTCCCTGAAGCTTACAAGCTCTTCTAGCATTTTCTTTAAATCTTCTTTCATAATTCTTCCTTGTGGAATCGCATAAGTGAACTCGGAAAGAGCTTCTTCTAAGAACCTGTAAAGTTTTTCAGCAAATATTTCCAAATTGTTATCCAGGTGTTCTTTCAAAAGCTCTTTAAGTTTTACCTCAAACTGTTTTTGTTCCCTCAGCAACTCTATCTGCTCTTGCAACTCCTTTATCCTGAGTTCCTTAGTTTGATTTTCCTTTTTGAGAACTTTTATTTGTTCTTCAAGCTCTTTTATACGTTCCTTTGCCTCCTGAACCTTTTTTTGAAGAACTACCTTGTCAGCCAAAAACTTTTTTATAATTTCTTCAAAATCTGCACTTGTCTGTTCGCTTTCCCTTCTATAGTTTTCTTGGAAGGCTTCATAAAGAGGTTTAAAGTTTTTATCTCCCACAGTATAAATAATAGAATTATGATGCAGTGTTTTCTATCATTTTTAAGTGGTTTTGTTTTGGGATTTTTACTTGCCATCGCTCTTATAGTGGGAATTACTTTAATTCCCGTAGTTCTTCTGGTTGTTCTATTGTTCATCGGTTATGTCTATTACAAATGGAGAAAAGAAAGGAAAAAGCAAGAAGAGCTACTCAAAAGGTACTTTGATTTTTACGAGGAATAGGAATATTTATTAATACTTATGAAATTTAGAAAAGGAGAAGTAATACTTGCCCCTATGGCATCCTACACCCACTCTGCTTTTCGTAGACTGTGCAGAGCATTAGGAGCTGACAGAACCTATACGGAGCTAATAAGTGCAGCCGGGATTCTGAGAAACGGAATTCCTATAAAGTACGCCTACTTTACCGAAGAAGAACGTCCAATTCACATACAGATATTCGGTTCCAATCCTGAGGAAATAGCAAAAGCAAGCCAGGTGGTAGCGGAACAGCTAAAACCCGACTTTATAGATATAAACTTCGGTTGCAGTGTTCCCAAGGTACTTAGAAATAAAGCTGCAGGATATATGCTAAAGTGTCCCCCTCTTATGGGAGAAGTAGTCAGGGAAACGGTAGAAGCTCTTAGACCATACAATATTCCCGTATCTGCCAAAATAAGACTCGGTTTCGAAGAAGACCATGTGGAAGAAATTGTTGAGGAACTGCAAAAGGGCGGTGTTTCTCTTATAGCCATTCATGCAAGAACTGCAAAGCAAGGGTTTAGCGGAAAAGCTTTATGGCATAGAATAAAAGATGCAAAAAAAGTCGCAAGTGTTCCTATAATAGGCAACGGAGATGTAAAAAACTGGAAAGATATAGAGACTATGTTTGAAGAAACGGATTGTGACGGTGTAATGGTAGGAAGGGCTGCACTCTCTAATCCATGGATTTTTAAGGAATTTAAGGAGAAAAGGGATATAAAAGTGGGTTTGAAGGAAAGAATGGAATTTATCCTCAAAGAACTTTCTATGATGACAGAGTATATGTCCAGAGAAAAGGCTTGTGCAGAAATAAAATCTCAAATCGTTCAGATTTTAAAGGGACTGCCCAAAGCCAGAGAATTAAAAAGTTATATAGTAAGGGCTCAGGACTGTACTGACTTAATAAAAAGAATAGAAGAAGCGATGGAAAGAGACAAAGAACTACTTTATACCTAATGTGGTTTTAGGTGTTACGTAATCTGCCAGTTTTGCAATACCGCCTTTCAAAGCGTATACATTTTTGAATCCCAAGCTTCTGAGTGCAAATGCCGCTACTATAGCTCTTGCTCCCGAGTGGCAGACAACAATGACTTTTTTATCTTTGGGAATTTTAGAAAGGTTTTCGGGTTTAAAGAGTTTATCCATAGGTATGTGAAGACTATTCTTATAAGTAAGTCCCACAATGGACTGTTCAGCCTCCGTTCTTATATCCAATAGAACTACATCCTCACCCTTTTTAATCATATCGATAACCTGCTTCGGAGTTACTCTGCAGGGAGACTTTGCCAAGGTTTCTTGAGTCATTTGACCGAATATTGCGTCATACTTTTTTGCCAAAGCCTCATCAATCGCTTGAGAAAACCCTATAAAGCTCAAGAGAGTAAAAGCTCCAATTAAATACTTTTTCACCATCTTTTCCACCTCCCGGTTAGTAAATATTTATTTGATTATTATATAGTGAAATAATAATATTCGAAAATTTTTATTATTTGTTCCTTGAAAATAATGCCCGTAAAAGCACCTAAGGACAGGAAAGGACCAAAGGGAATGGCAAAATTGAAACTTCTATGTTTGATTATCAAAGGAATCACATAAATGAGTCCGAAAAAACTCCCTAAGAAAAGTGAAGCAAAAACCCCATAAATACCCGAAACTCCGCCTATAAACCCGAGAAGTATTACATCTCCCAAACCTATACCTTCAATCTTTCTCACCTTAACGTAATAGAGGTATATCAATAGTGGTATTCCGAGTCCTACAACAGCTCCCATAAAACTTTCCTTTACAGTTATTGTTTCCCTGAAAGGTGCAACTAAAAGGGAAAGTATTAATCCACCGATATTTATCTGAGGAGGAATTATAAAGTAAAACCAGTCTATTAATGACATAACCAGAAGGGCAGAAAAAAAGAAATAGTAGACTACCGCATCTATACTAAATCCCCACTTGTAATAAGAGAGAACTGTCAAAAGTCCCGATGTAAGCTCCACAAGAGGATAGCGTATAGATATTTTCTCACCGCAGTATCTGCATTTTCCTTTTAAAACTAAATAGGAAATAAGAGGTATATTGTCATACCACTTTATAGGCTTCTTGCAATGAGGACAGTGAGAGGAGGGAAAGATTATAGAAATATTACGAGGAAGCCTATATATGAGAACATTGTAAAAACTCCCCAAAATTGTTCCGAGAATGAACAACACGAGGTATAAAAAGTACTCGTTCAAGTTGTAATCACCTCTTTCCTTTTGAACAGTTTAGCTATATCCAGAACAAAAGCCGAAGCTACAAATACGGACGAATAAGTTCCTACAATCACACCGACAACAAAGGCAAACATTATATTGGAAAGCCCGTGACCGCCTAAAATAAACAACGTTAATGCCGTAACCAGAGTAGTAAGAGATGTCATTATGGTTCTTGAAAGGGTTTGATTTATCGATAGATTCATTATCTCCTCTAAGGAAAATCCCTTTTTCTTCCTTAAGTTCTCCCTTATTCTGTCGAAAATAACTACAGTATCCGCAACGGAATAACCGGCTACGATAAGGATTGCGGATACTACTTCAAGATTCACTTCCCTATAGGTGATGGAATACGCTCCCAGAACCGCAAGAACGTCGTGGGTAAGGGCGAGAATTGCTCCCAAACCCCATACGGGTTGAAACCTCACACCTAAATAAATCAGTATTCCTGCGAGAGCAGTCAAAATTGCAAAAATCGCTTTTCTACGCAGTTCCTCACTTACAACTCCGCTTATCCTTTCCTTACGAATTAGGTCGTACTTTCCGAACTTTTTAAAAATCTCCTCTAACTTTTCAACCTGCTCACCGGTTTTTACCTTAACTATAAATGTTCCCTCTTTAGTTTCTTGCAAAACGAACCCCTTAATACCTTTTTCCTTTATAGTTTTCCTAAGCTCAGAAATTTGCACTTCTTTTTCAAATTTTACCTCGTACAGGGTTCCCCCTGTAAAATCGAGTCCTAAGTTTAACCCTCTGAATATTAAAGACAACAAGCTTACGAGAATAATTAAAGCGGAAAGCCCATAGGCTATATTCCTGTATTGGAGAAACTTAAACCTTGTCATAGGTATTTACACCCTGTAGATATCAAACCGTAATTCCCACCTCTCTTTCTATAGAGAATCTTTAACTGGCCATCCGCTATATCGACAAATGGGATAAAATAGGCGTGCTGGTCTTCCAGCTGAGCTTTAGCGTCTTCTACACTCATAGGTTTATCAACTACGAGTTCTTCTTCCACAATTTCGGGTTTTTCCTTTTCTTCAGGAGAGAACTCCATTTCGTGGAGTTTTTCTTTAAACTTCCTCGCTTCCCTAATCCATTCGTGCCTTCTCTCTTTAAGTTTTACCAGCTGTTTTTCCAGTTCATCCAGAGCTTTATCAATTGCCGTAAATACATCCGTATCTTCTTCCCAAGCGTGAATTGCCCCATGAGGAACGTTTTTCAAATAGAGATGTAGGTCTACCCTGTAGAAAGTAGGGAAACTGCTTCCTCCGTAATCCCTTTGCCTTGCACGGGTAGATGATATGGCTACAACTGCTTCAACCTCATCCTCCCCCACTTCTTTCAGATACCTTTTAAAACGGTTAAGCTTACTTTCAATCATAGCCTTCATAGCTTCGCTTATGTGAACATCAACACCCCTGTATTCAATGTTCATTTGCGGCCCTCCATAATCTTATATTCTTTCCAAACTCTATTATCAACCATTACCTTAACCTTTTCAACGTCCTTTTCTACACGTATCTTATCCTTTACTATCACCTGAGGACAGATTTTTCCTCTTTCCCTTTCCAGATATACCATAACCACATTACCCTCCCTCTTTACTTCCCTTACAAAATGACATGGTGTTGGCTTTTCAATGTTTACAGTTTTCAAAGGTCCAGAACAAGCCATAATACTACTTAAGAAAAGCAAATTAAGGTTATTCATATCTAAAGAGTCTAATCTAAAGGAAACAAAAAGGAAGTGAACTACCCCGCATCAGAGATGCGGAGCTTCGTGGGGGTTTACACCGTCAAAGCGGTGCCTTACCCCACGGGCGGGTTCACACCGCCCCTACTCCTGCCTACCTACCCGAAGGTAGGTAAAGAAGCTACTTTTAGCTCCTTTACTCCTCTTATACCCCACCTTAAAGCCTTTGGTCTCCCTCTCGGGAGCGGTGGGGTATTTAGTTATTTACCAGTTTACTCCACGAATATTTTCGGGTCAACCCCTTCGGGGCGGGCTGTATCCCCGCATCACAGATACGGGGTTTTAACCCGCGAATTTTCTATAAAAAACTAACGAGTGTTAGAATTCGATTTTTTCTCAATTATTTCTTTGATTTCACTGAGCAGTAAATTATCAACTCTATATTTTTTTCCCTCGATTTCTTCCACAGGAACAATTTCCACTATAGAGTTTAGTATGAAAACGTAATCTGCAGAGTAAAGTAGATTACAATCAATTTTTTCCTCCGAAATATTTAAATCTTCTCGGATTATATCTATTGTTGTTCCCCATAAAAGTCCGCTCTCTCGCGCAGGAGTGATAAATTTTCCGCCTTTGTAGATTAAGATATTGGCAGAGGATGTTTCGGTAATTAAATCCTTCTCATTCAACACTATCCCGTCGAAAAACCCTCTTTTTTTAGCTTTTCTCTTTACCAGAACATTAAACAGGTAATTAGTAGTTTTATGATAAAAAATAGGATTTTTTGAATGTCTTCTCATATCGGATATACATAGCTTCACACTTTTAGGTGTTTCCGGAAGAGGTTTTACAATTACATCGGTTTTATAAGAGTCGGGAAAATCACCGTAGTAATCACTTCCCGAATAGAGGAGTAAAAACTTTACATACAGATTTCTATTATTCCCAGTAGCTTCAATAATCTTATTGAGAAATTCCTCGTACGATGGATATGGATAACCGAAGAACTCGGCTGACCGTTTTAAACGTTGGTAATGTTTGGTTAATTTGTAGTTTTCCCCAAGCCACTTTATAGTTTCAAAAAGACCCTCTCCGTAATATAAAGCCCGGAATATCATTTCAAATCCTTATCCATATATATACGGGAAGGAACTACTCCCTTTTGTCCTTTATACTTACCCGAATACACCTTTTCGGGTTTTTTGTCTAACTTTGCAAATACGAGTTGGCATATTCGCATGCCTTTGTAAAGTCTTATTGGACAGTTATTGGCGTTGAAAAGTTCCAAAGTAATTTGACCCTCGAAACCTGCATCTACCCACCCTGCGTTTTCTATAAAAAGTCCCAGTCTTCCAAGGGATGACCTTCCTTCCACGAAGGCGGTAATATAATCTGGCAATTTTATATACTCCAGCGTAGTTGCAAGTAGAAATTCCTTAGGTTTTATTTCAAAGTATTCTCCGAACTCAACTACTTTTACACCTTTGAGTTCCTTTTTTACGTCTATACAACCGACATTCTCGTAAATAGCTATTTGATTTCCGAGTCTCAGGTCTAAAGAAGAACACTGAACGTGGGAAGGTTCATAGGGTTCTACTATTAGCTCTCTCTTTTCTATTAATTCCTTAATGGTTCTGTCGGATAGAATCATATTAATTCAATATTATGATGCAATATTTATTTTCCCTTTAATTGTTTATTGGCCAAATATATGACAGTTCCTCCCACAATTAAGGTAAATATCAATATAGCAAGATAGATGAATGTTATAGCTTTATTCCCTTCTACAATCATCGTACTATTTAAATCTATCACTCAGAATAATAATAGTAAATCCAGTAATTAAACTTACTGCAGCCGTAGTAATCCCTATGAATAGATTAATGACATCCACCTTTTTATTAGCAATAGGATGAATTATTAAAGCTACTATTACGGCTAACGCCAAGTTAATGAAGAACTTTCCTAATTCCATGAGACTATCTTTAGAAAATTTCATATTAATTCAATATTATGAGGGTGAAATTCAGGATAGGAATATATAAACAAGGAAAAAAACAACGCAAAAAAGATTTTCAAGGGCTTTCAGACCCACTATTTATAGGTATGAGGTATATTACGGAGTTCAAATACCTGGAAGCAACAAAGTGGCTATTTTTAGCGGAAGATTCTTACGAAAAGTATCTACTGCTCGGGCTTATAAACGAGGCTTTGGGTCAGGAAGAACAATCAAGAGAATTTTTTGAAACTGCCAATAAATACGAAAGAAAGACCGATTACG
This sequence comes from Aquifex sp., assembly GCA_003978875.1. Lineage (GTDB taxonomy): Bacteria > Aquificota > Aquificia > Aquificales > Aquificaceae > Aquifex. The sequence continues at coordinate 15,033 of QNXQ01000195.1, forward strand.
AGTTCTTCAAGGAAATACCAGAGGAGAACTTAGTTATGAAAGTTTGAAGAAATCTCAAATCCGTATTTTTGCAAAATATCTGCTGCAAATTTACTTTTTAAGAATTCTATAAATTGTTTGGAAGCTTCCTTTTCTTTACCGTTTAGGGTTATTACTGCAATATTTTTAATCTCCGGGTAGAGACTATTATCAACCGTTATGTATTTTCCCTTACCGTAGGGAATGACGAGGGAAAGGGCTACTATACCTATATCCGCACCTCCGCTAACTACGTACTGGAAAGCTTGTGAAACATTTGAGCCGTAAACAAGTTTAGGTAAAACTTCTCGGTATATTCCTATTTTTTTTAAAAACTCCACAGCTGCTTTTCCGTAGGGAGCGTGTTTGGGATTTGCAATAGCGATTTTTTCAATTTCCGGTGAAAGCAAAATTTTATAGTTCTTCAGCTCTATATCCTTAAGCGTAAATATAACAAGTTTTCCTTTAGAAAATACCGTGTAAGAGCTTTTTAAAGCTTTCCCTTCGGCAATTAGCTTTTTTGGGTAAATCTCATTGGCGGAGATAAAAACATCGTAGGGTGCTCCGTTTTTTATCTGGATATAAAAATGTCCGGAAGCACCGTAAGATACTAAGACTTTGTGCTTGTATCTCTTTTCAAATTCCTTAACTATTTCTGAAAGTGCAAAACGAAAACTCGAAGCCGAGGCTATTCTCAAAACATCTGCAAAACTGAAACTCAAAAGGAATATAAGAGTTAATAAAAGTCTCACAGCAAGCCTTCCTCTCTGAAGGAGTAGTACCCTTCCTCTGAAACTATTATATGGTCTAAGAGGTCAAAACCCAACAGCTGGCAGGCTTTCTTTAATCTCTCTGTAAAGTTCACATCATCGTTGGAAGGATACGGCTGTCCCTGTGGATGATTATGGGCAATTATTATTCCGTTAGCGGAAAGCTTTACAGCTTTAAAAAGTATATCTTTGGGCTCAGAGATTACCGTGTTCGCATTTCCTATAGCAACAACTTCGTAGTCAACCAGTCTATTACTCAAGTCAAGGTACAGAGCTATAAGGCTTTCTTTTCTCTCACTAAATTTATCTTTTAAAAATTCAAGTGCTTCTTTTGGGTTCCTTATAAATATTCCCCTTTTCCCTTTGCTAATCCTTTTGGAAATCTCGATTAGGGCTTTAATCTGGAGAGCCTTTACCAGTCCGAGTCCTTTAATTTTCAAAAGCTCCTCAACACTTAACTTTTCAAGCTTATCCCATCCCATCTTCACGAGCTCCTTAGCTATTTTTAAGACATCCTGTCCCTTTGTTCCGGAACCTAAGATAACCGCCAAAAGTTCTTCATCCGATAGAAATTCCGCACCCAACTCTTTTAGTTTTTCCCTTGGTCTAAGTTCTTTGGGAATTTCCTTAATAGAACGATAAGAATAGTTTATTCTATCCCCAGTTTGTTCCATATTTCATCAATCCTCTTTTTTACTTCCGGAGACATTTCAATTACTTCAGGCCACTCCCTTGTGTACCCCTCCTCCTTCCACTTGGTTGTTGCGTCGATAATCATTTTACCACCAAAACCCACTTTGTTTGTAGCATGGTCAAGGACATCTATTGGACCTTTCAAGATTAAAACATCCCTTTGAGGGTCAACATTATTACCCCACGCCCAAAGAACTTCACCTAAATCCTGAACGTTCACCCATTCGTCAAATACAACTATGTGTTTCTCCAGGGACATAAGTCCAAGCCCTAAAAGTGCGTAAGCTACCTTAAAAGCGTGTCCCGGATAGCGTTTCTTTATAGAAACAAAACAGAAGTTGTGGAAACATCCTTCCGCGGGAAGGTGGTAATCGACTATCTCGGGAAGATTGAACTTTATGAGTGGTAAAAATATCCTCTCCGTTGCCCAACCTAAGTATTTGTCTTCTTGAGGAGGTCTTCCAACTATTGTAGTAAGGTAAATCGGGGCTTTTCTCATAACTATAGCCGTAACGTGCATCATAGGGTACTTATCAACAGGTGTGTAAAAACCTGTATGGTCTCCGAAAGGACCTTCATCTACGAGAGGCTCTTCCGGGTCTACATACCCTTCTATAACGATTTCCGCATTTGCTGGATACTCCAAGTCAACTGTAATTCCTTTAACAAGTTCCACAGGTTTTTCCATTATTATTCCCGCAAAGAGATATTCATCCACTTCGGGAGGAAGTGGTGCGGATGCCACATATGGAAGCGGTGGTTCTCCTCCTATAGCTATGGCAACTTCTAACTTTTTCCCGAGTCTTTTTGCCTTCCAGTAATGATGATTTCCATCCTTATGAATTTGCCAGTGCATAGCAAGCTTATCTTTATCCAGTACCTGGAGTCTATAGAGGCCTACATTTCTTATACCGCTTTCCGGATCTTTGGTTATTACTTGGCCAAAAGTAATAAACCTCCCTCCGTCTTTCGGCCAACATTTTAAAATGGGTAAATCTTCTAAGTTGATATTCCCCATTATTATTTCTTCATGTACTTTAGCTTTTTTTACCAACTTCGGGATAGCATCGTTGAGCTTTTTTAACTCTGGTAGTTTCTTGAGCTTTTCCAAAAAGGTTTTAGGTACCTCAGGTCTGAGGATTCTATATAATTTCCACCCTATATCCTCAAGGTTTTCGTAGCCTAACGCTTTCTTAATTCTTTTCTCAGAACCGTACAGATTAGTGAGAACAGGTATGTTATACCCCTTCGGGTTTTCAAATAAAAGGGCTTTACCTCCACCCGGCATCTTACAAACTCTGTCGGTTACTTCCGTTATTTCCAGTATAGGTGAAAGAGGTTCTTTTATCCTGACAAGCTCTCTTTCCCTTTCCAAGTCCCTCACGAACTCCTGTATGTCCCTGTATTTGTATCCCATTCTTTTTATAATATTTGGTTTATGGAAGAAATAAGACTAAAAAAGCTTCGTCAGCTGAAGGAAAAAGGCATAAACCCCTATCCCTACAGATTCGAAATTTCAGACTTTATAGGAAATATAAGAAAACAGTATGAGGAAGAACCTCCTGAAAACTATAAGGTAAAAGTCTCAGGAATAGCCAAAAGGGTTTCCAGAACGGAAAACGGGTTCATGGTAAGGATAGCGGATGAAAACGGAGTAGAAATTTTGGTTTTCACAAGGGAAGAAAATCTAAAACCAAAAGAAAAATATACATTCGAAGGTCTACTGAAAAGAGTTGAAGGAAAACTGAGTGTAGTTGATGCAGTTCTGACCAGTGAACCCGGAGAAGATATAAAGAAGATAAAAGACCAATTTGACTACGACCCAAACTTTAGACCTATTTCCCTCGCGGGAAGACTCGTATCAATGAGGACAATGGGAAAAGCTATCTTCGGTCATATCCAAGACCTCACGGGAAAAATACAGATATATCTAAAGAAAGATATAGTAGGAGAAGACAAGCTAAAATTTTTCAACGATTACATAGATGTAGGAGACATTATCGGAGTGAGAGGTAAGCTCTTTAGAACAAATACTGGAGAGCTTACTGTTGAAGTAGAGGAGTTTGAACTACTTTCTAAATCCCTTCATCCCCTTCCCGAAAAGTGGCACGGCCTCAAAGACGTTGAAGTAAGGTACAGACAAAGATATCTGGACCTAATAGCTAACCCAGAGGCGAGAAGAGTCTTTATGCTGAGAACCAAACTCATAACGGAGATGAGAAAGTTCTTTGAAATGCACGGATTTATTGAGGTTGAAACCCCAATACTCCAGCCAATAGCAAGCGGAGCAAACGCTAAACCTTTTGTAACCTATCACAATTTCCTCGAAACTGAACTTTATTTGAGAATAGCTCCCGAGCTTTACTTGAAAAGACTTATAGTGGGAGGTTTCCCCAGAGTCTACGAAATAGGAAAGAACTTCAGAAACGAAAGTGTAGACAGAACCCATAACCCTGAATTTACAATGGTAGAGTTTTACGCGGCATATTGGGATTACTTTGACCTTATGAAGTTCACCGAAGATATGTTTGTCTATCTTCTCGAAAAGACTCTTGGAACACTAAAGGTTAAATACGGAGAATGGGAACTGGATTTTACACCTCCTTTTAGAAAGGTTAAGTACTTTGATATCCTTAAAGAAAAAACGGGTAAAGATAAAGACTTTTTCCTGAAAGATGTAGAAGGACTCCGTAAGTTAGCAAAAGAACTGGATATTCCCGATGTAGATAAAATGACCCACGCTAAACTCCTTGACAAGGTTTTCGAAAGAGTTGCAGAAGAAGAACTAATTCAGCCGACTTTTATTATAGATTTTCCAAAGCTCCTTTCTCCGCTGGCAAAAACCCACAGGGAAGATGCAGATTTAGTTGAACGTTTTGAGCTATTCGTCGCAAGATATGAAGTTGCAAACGCTTATACCGAACTCAATGACCCCATAGACCAAAGGGAGAGATTTGAAGAGCAACTTAAGGAAAAGCAAATGGGAGACGAGGAAGCGATGGAAATGGATGAAGATTTTATAAGAGCTTTAGAATACGGAATGCCCCCCACAGGTGGAGAGGGAATAGGAATAGACAGGCTGGCCATGTTCAAGCTTGGGATAGACGACATCCGCTACCTCTTCAGCTACGACCTGCGCTGGTTGAGGGAAGCGAGGCTGGTGTGGTGAGGTGGGGATGGCTTGGCGGCTAGTTGCATCCTCCTAGGAGTTAGTGGGGTGTTGGTGTTGTCATCTTGATGGCCTATGGCCTGTGAAGCAATGCTGTTGTGGGGTCTGGTCCGTCTGCGTTGGTTGTGTGGCTTGGGTGGGTGGAGTATGACGTGGGCATTTGAGGTCGGGTGAGTTGACACCTCCAAGATCTTCTCCTGGTCGGTCAGTTCGTAAGTCTCCTTGTCATCTTCTAAGG
>QNXQ01000193.1 GCA_003978875.1 Aquifex sp.
CTGACATAAATCATAAAAAATGAGGAAGGTTTATAACAAAATTGAAAATCAAGGGACTTAGGATAGTTCCTTTCGGCTCCTTGGTAAAAGAATAGGGAAAATTAGCTCAAGGCATTGATTTTGTAGACTTTCCCACGATTGTTTTGATTTTCAAAGGTTTCCCGCGACCGAAGGGCAACAGATGGCCATTTTTAAGAAAAACTATATTGATTTTCAAGGTTTAGATTTTGACCCTTGCAATGCCCTGAGTAAAATGAGGGATTGCAACTTGTTCTTTTTGAAATTTTCCATAAACCTTGTAGCTACACTTGCAATGCCCTGAGCAAAGAGAGGGATTGCGACACCCTCATTGATGGAATTACGTAACATTTCCAACTTCTTGCAATGCCCTAACCAATAAGGGATTTCTCAGCTTGACAAAGTTTTGAAACTCTTTGACAATGAGTTTTATGCAATTCCTCAAGGGGGATAAGGTTTTTAACTTTCTACTGGGACTTATATACGGCTACAGAACTTCCGATATTGATATGAAAATTAGACCACTTTCGGACTTCAAAGAGGAAGATTTCAAAGACTTCACTATCTATTACTTAAATAAGAATAAGGGAGAGGTAAGTAAGGGGGAAAAACTCGAAGAGTATACCCACATAGTCGCCCTGAAAGAAGACCTTGAAACCAAAAAGGTGAGGATTTTTATTTTCAAGAGAATTAAATAAATAGTATTATGACTTTACAGCTGATAGAGAGAGGTTGTCCCAACTGTGGGGGAGTAATAAGCTCCGACAGACTTGAAAAAGCCCTTCCCTGTTCTAAATGTCTTCCGAAACCTGAAGAGAAAGTTTGCGACGCACTTACAGAGCTTAAAAACTTAAAATACCTTAAGCCCTTCTGTGATACGGACAAAAAACTTGAGGATTTTACTCTATTCTTTGAAAAAGCCGTAGGTGCTAAGCCTTGGAGTCTGCAGAGAGTTTGGGCTAAGCGTGTCTTTATGAACCAGTCTTTCGCCATAGTAGCTCCCACGGGCGTAGGAAAGACAACTTTCGGACTTGTTATGTCCCTTTTCCTTAAGGGCAGAGTTTTAATGATTTTCCCTACACGACTTCTTGCAAACCAGGCAGGAGATAAACTTCAGGAAATTTCCGATAAATTAGGGCTACAGAGAAAAATTCTCGTATACCAATCTAAAAAGAAAATAAAGGAACAGTTTTTAAAGGGCGATTGGGATATTCTCATCGGAACAAATATGTTTCTGCACAAAAATTTTGAAAATCTTATGAATTTTAAGTTCAAATTAATTTTCATAGACGATATAGACAGTTTCCTCAAAAGAGGAAAAAACGTAGATAACTTATTTAAACTTCTAGGTTTTACCGATGAAGAAATAAAGCTTGCTCTAAAAGAAGAAAAAAGCCAGAGAGATTACGACAGACTTGCCAGAATAAGAAAGCGTAAGAAGGATACGGTTTTGATAGTTTCGTCTGCAACTTTAAAGCCGAAAGGCAAAAGAGCTTATCTTTTCAGAAATTTATTAGGTTTTGACGTGCAGAAAGCCATTACAACCCTGAGAAATATAGTAGACGTTGCAAAACCTGTCCTTAACCTCGAAGAAGCCCTTGAAAAATCCGCAGAGCTTATAAAAAATCTCGGAAAAGGTGGACTTGTTTTTCTATCCGTATTTTACGGTAAAGAAAAGATTGAAGAGATAAAGGAGTATTACAGAAGTAAGGGAATAAATGCGGTAAGCTATCTGGATTATAAGCCTGAAGAACTTTATCAAATACTTGAAAAAGGAGATTTTGACGTAGCTCTGGGTATTTCTCATATCACAAATCCGCTAGTAAGAGGAATAGACCTTCCCCACATAATAAGGTATGCGATATTCCTTGACCCTCCCAAACACGTATTTCCCACACAGATAAATTTGAATCCGTCACTCCTCTACTCTCTACTTCTAACTTTACTGAACCTATTCGAGGAAGAAGATAGACTCAAAGCAGTTCAATACATTACGTACCTCAAGCGCTACCTTACCTTAAGAGAAGAGCAACTTGACAATTACCCTAAGATAAAGGAAAAAGTAGAGGAGATAAAAAACTTCCTTGAAAAGTTCCTCCAAGATGAGAAGTTTTTAAAAAGGATTCAGCAAAGTGATGATATATCTTTGGAGCCTAAGGACGGAAAGCTTTACATAGTCATCGGAGATGCAAACTCTTACATACAGGCAAGCGGTAGAACTTCCCGATTTATAGCAGGTGGTATGACTAAAGGGCTATCTGTAGTCTACTATTCAGACCCTAAAGCTTTTTACTCCCTCAAAAAACGTCTAACGCTCTACTATATGACTCAAGATATCGAGTTCAAAAGATTGGAAGAAATAGATTTAGAAAAACTTATAAAGGAAATAGACCAAGATAGAAAAAGGGCAAGGGCTATCCTCGAAGGTAAAGGAGTTGTTCAAATAAAGGATTTATTTAAAACTACCCTTGTTATAGTAGAAAGCCCCAATAAAGCCAGAACTATTGCTTCTTTCTTTGGAAAACCCCAGATGAGGCTAATAGAAGACTCGGTAGCCTACGAAGTTCCCTTGGGAGACAGATTATTAGTAATTACAGCCTCTTTGGGACACATTCTGGATTTAATCACAGATAAAGGGTTCTTCGGTGTAATTGACGATACATACCCTTACCTTCCCATTTACGACACTATAAAGATATGCAGGGAAACCCATGAACAACATACAGATTACAAATACCTTAAAAACCACTGCAAAGGAAAAATAGAGGATAAGATGGAAATAATCAAAGGAATAAGAAAAGTAGGATACGAAGTTGATGAAGTCTACATAGCTACGGACCCCGATGCCGAAGGAGAAAAGATAGGTTACGACCTGTACCTTCTTTTAAAATCCTTCAATAAAAATGTAAAAAGAGCGGAATTCCACGAGGTAACTCCCAAAGCTTTCAAGGAAGCTATCGAAAATCCGAGGGAAGTAGATTTAAACCTTGTCAAAGCTCAGTTAGTGAGAAGAATTCTTGACAGGTGGGTAGGGTTTACACTTTCCCATATACTTTGGGATACCTTCGGTAAAAAATGGCTCTCTGCGGGAAGAGTTCAAACACCGGTTTTGGGTTGGGTAATTGAGCGTTATGACAAATCAAAGGAGAAAAAAGGAGAAATACTCCTTTGGATTAATGAATACCCTCTGAAGATAGAAATAGAAGACCTTAGATTTGCCAAAGAAGTTTTTAAGGATTTAGATATAGCGGATGTCTATCTTATAAACCCCGAAGAAGAGGAAAAAAAGCCTATGCCCCCATATACTACCGATACGATTCTTGAAGATGCAAATGAAAAACTCCACATAGGTGCAAAAAAAACTATGAAGATTCTCCAGGAGCTTTTTGAAGGCGGATATATAACTTATCATAGAACGGACTCCACCAGGGTATCCGATGCGGGTAAATACTTAGTTGCAAAGCCTTATATAACTAAAAAATTCGGTGAAAAATTCTTCTATCCACGTAGCTGGGGAGAAGGCGGAGCACACGAATGTATTAGGCCTACCAGACCTTTAGAACCTAAAGACCTTGAATTTATGATAACCGCAGGTATTGTAGACTTTGAAGATACAGAAAATACCATTAAGCTCTACGAGTTAATCTTTAAACGCTTTATGGCTTCTCAGATGAAACCCGTAAAAGTGCTTACTCAAGAACTGACAATAAAACTTCCCTATTACGAATTCAAAGAAAGAGTTATTACTCAGATAAAGGAACACGGATTTGACCTCATATATTCTTACTTTAAAATCTTTCCCGAAATAGAAAAATTAGAGATTTCCAGTAAAGAGTTCAGAGAGGTTCCGAAAGTATATCCGTATACCCAAGGGACTTTAATTCAGGAAATGAAAAAAAGAGGTCTCGGAAGGCCATCAACCTATGCTCAGATTGTTCAAACCTTAATAGATAGACATTACGTAGTTGAAGAGAGAGGTTTCTTAATACCGACTGATTTGGGAAGGAAAGTTTACACATTTCTTGTAGAGAATTTCCCAGACTGGACAAGCGAAGAGCTTACGAGACAGCTTGAAGAGGCGATGGATAAAATAGAAAGCGGTGAAATAGATTATATGAAAGTTTTAAAGGAAGTACATAAGATTAAAAACCTATTAAAAGAGCAGGAGAGAGTGAGTTAGTTTCATTCTCCTCCGTATTCTACACTGTCTATTTCTTCCATAAATTGCTCTATAGCAAAGGTTAAGAACTCTTTAATTTCTTTAACATCCTTCTTTAAAATTTCGGGTGGGATTTCTATTTTCTTTTCAAATACATCACCATCTCCCGCCTTGTATATCACCTTTATATAAGGGTACTTTGGAGTATATCCGGGAGTAACATCTATTTCACAACCTTCATCTTTAGCCACATCGTCAAAGCAAACGTCTATCTCTATATCCGGTTCCACCATTAAGTCTTTAATTTCCCCCGCAAGCTTTTTTAACTTTTCCATTTCTTCATTGCTTAAAGTCATAAACCACCTCCCAAGTAAAATTATAATATCCTCTTTAAACAATTAAGTTAATAAATATTCACTCAGTAAAAGTTGAATAAAAAAGAGGAAAAAGGGTTTAAGATTTGGCCGTAGCCTTGGGTGTAACCATTACCATTTCTATACAGTGTCTTTTCAGTAAGTCTGAACAAACGTAAACACAAATTTCACAACCTTTACATCTGTCATACCAGACCCAGGCGCTATTAGTGCTGGATTTAAAGTTCAAACAGTTAGGTTCAGGACAGAAGAGAACACACTGTTTACAGTTATACTTAGCGCATTCGTTTTCCTTAACATCAGCCACAAAATACATCTATGTTTACCTCCTCAGGTTTTCACCTCTTCTGTTTCCGTTTCTACCCAGCCGTTTTCTTCAGCAAGTTTTATAGTGTACTTTATAACTTCCATATTCTTTGCAAGGAGTTCTTGTTTTCTCTTGAATTTCTTTTCAATTGCAGAGTCAAGAGCTGTTGTACCACCTGAGGCTACAAATGTACCACCCAAGAATCTTTCTATGAGTGCTTTTTCTATATGTTCGAGATTTACCAATCTGGTGATTCCAAAGAAGAGTCCTATCATGGCCATGTTTGTGGCGAGTTCCGTTCCAGCTATATCCCTTGCTATTTGTGTTGCCGGAATCATATAAACCCTTGCGTTTAAATCCTCAAGAACTTTCTTATCTTCGTCGGGAATTATATCAACATCGGAGTTAATAATAACCATACCGTTCTCTTTTAGACCGGAGTAGAAAGGCATTGTGTAGGATTTACCGTGGGTAATAACCTGAGGGTGATAAATCATTATAACGTTTGGATAAACAACTTCACCAACTTCGTAAATAGGCTGGTCAGAAACTCTAACGTAAGCTTCAACGGGAGCCATTCTCTTCTCAGAGCCGAAGAAAGGAACAAGAGAAGCGTATTTTCCTGCAGCAGCCATAGCATTACCTAAAATGTGGGCGGAGGTAACAACCCCCTGCCCACCAACACCGGCAATTCTTATGTTATATCTTTTCATTTTTTAACCTCCTGCTTTTCCTTTCTTTCGAGCTCTTCGAAGAATTCTTTTACCTCATCGGTCATCCATTCGTAGAACTTGAAGTCTTGCTTTTCTCTCTTTCTTGCATCGGCGAGAACTTCTCTGGTAGGAATTGAGTATTCGATGTTACATGATGTGTAAGCGTGGATAAATGTGGGTCCGAAGTGTCTTGCAGCGAGAATAGCTCTTCTTATTGTCTTAGCTATCCTCTTGGGATTTGTAGGTGATATTCTTGCAACGTAAACACATCCTGCAGTTTTAGCAAGTTCTACTGCGTTAATCTTGTCAAATTTCTTTCCGAGGGGTGCCATTTTGAGTTGAATTCCTTTGGGAGACATTCCGCTTTCCTGTCCACCGGTGTTTCCGTATACTTCGTTGTCAACCATTATAGTTGTGAATTTTTCCCTTCTGAACCATGAGTGCATTGTCATACCAAAACCGATATCTATGAGACCACCGTCTCCAGCTATTACTACAACGTCCTTAACTTTGTCGGGGAATCTTATAGAAAGAGCTCTCTTAAGTCCTGAAGCAACTGCGTTTGTATCACCGTAGTTTCCGTATATGAAAGGTACTGCCGCTTGGGATAATGCGAGTCTTGCACATCCTGCTGTTCCGAGAACTATTGTGTCTTCCGGATTGGGGAGAGCTGCGTAGAACACCCTTATGAAGTAAGCCATGTAACATCCAGCACACATCGGGTGTTCTTCTACGAGCTCTTTGAATTGACCCATCTGCATTACATCTACTTGTTTTCCGAATGGGCCGTACTTAACCAGGTCTACGTAGTCCCTGGGCATGTATTTTTCAAAACCTGGAGAAATTCTTACATATTCCAATCCCATAGCTACACCTCCTTAAGATTTTTAAACAACGGTTTTCTTTTCCTTCTTAATACCAAAGGCTTTATAAATTTCATCCATGATAAGTTCAACCGGTAGTGTCATACCACCGTAAACTCTAGGACCGTCTACAACTATTCCGCTGTTGGGTATTGCAGCCTTAACTTCTTTTGCCAACCATCCCACAATGTTGTGTTCGGGAACTATTACAGCTTTTGCGTTCTTGAGAACTTCTCTGAGTTCATTTGTTGGGAATGGTCTGAGAGATTTTATCTTTACAAGACCTACATTTAAACCTTCCATAGTAGCATATCTTTGAGCTTCTCTACCCTGAGCTGCAGCACATCCGGAAGCGACTATAAATACTTCTGCGTCAGGGTTAACAACTTCTATAAGACCACCGAGATAGTGTTTTATCCACTTAGCCGCTCTTCTGTTAGCAGACCAAACTTCCTGCTGCCATACCGCGTGAATTAGGTAGCTCATGAAGTTTGACTTTTGAACCGGAGCATCTCTCTGAATTCTTGCAGGTGGAATTTCACAGTCTGTTGGAGGAACCGGAGCTTTATAAGGGTCTCTCGGAGGCAGTTTCATATCTTCGGGAGGAAGATCTACGTATCCCTTAGCGTGTGTTACGAAGAATCCTTCTGTCGCAACAACTACGGGAAGGTAAACGTCTACCTTTTCGGAAATTACGAAACCTGCCAGTGTGAAGTCAAAAACGTCCTGTTGATTTTCTGCGTGAAGAACTACTAAACCTGAATGTAACAGGTAAGCTATTTCAACGTTATCAGGCTGGATAGATAAGGGAGCGTTTACAACCCTTGTCATTATTCCCAATACTGCGGGAATTCTATGCCCAGGCCATGATACTATAGCTTCAAGTCCTCTGAGTAGTCCGGGACCTGACGTTGCGGTAAAGGCTCTTGCTCCACCTCTTACCGCTCCGGCAATAGCGGACATTGCTCCGTATTCTTCTTCTGCTCTATAGTAATCCTTAACATATCCTTGCGCATAAAGGTCTCCAACGAGGTGCATTGTCTCGGATTGTGGAGTAATTGGGTAAGCTATAGCAACGTCAACGTTAGCTCTCTTTACCGCTTCTGCAAAAGCCTGAGAACCTGTTATAAATTTCCTCTCCCTGGGAGCTTCTAAAATTAAATATTCTGGTTCAACAACTCTCTGCTCAGGCATACCACACCTCCTGAAAGTTAATTACTCACTTTCTTCTACAATTTCACCTCTTCTGGGAATAAGAAGGTATGCGTACTCTCCGAAGTCCAGAGGAGATACCTTGACCCATTCTTCTTTGGGTAGGGATGGGTTTTCCGGTGGTAGTTTGGGTTCCCATTCTATTCCCATTTCCTTTCTAACTTCTACGAGAACATCTCTGAATCTTCTTATTTCATCCGCATGTACATCTCTTAACGAAACCATAGCATCTTCGTGACCCATTTCACCGCAAAGGGCTATGGTATAACAGTTAGTACCTGCCCTAATCATTCTCAAGGAAAGGTTAGCGTAGTGACAGTGAACACCTACAAATATACAAACTTCAATTCTATTGTGAAGTATCGTAAGATTGGGGTGATTTGGATTTATTTCCGCTTCGGGGTCAATTTTGGGATACTTGGGTCTGTAGTCTGGCATTGGAATTATTCTGCAGTTGGGTATTTCCATAGCGAGTTCTAAAACGGCCTTAGCTTTTTCCATGGCGTCTGCATTCCATCCCCATAAAACCAGTGGACCCGGGAATATGGTGGGATTTTTCCTTGTGAGTAATGCCTTTGCTGCTTCTCTCATAGCGGTTTCTTCATCTACAATCTCACCATAAAGAAGAGCTTTGCCAGGTGGTGGTAAATCACACCCTTGGAAAGATGCAGGAGTAGGTATGTATCCTTCAGGTCCAGGTTGAATAGGATTTTTTTCAGCCATACATGACCTCCACGTCTTAATTTTGTATGCGTTTAGTAAAAATACAATATAAGAAAAAAGATAGTATGAGCAAGGTCAAAAACAAAACGGAGTTTTAAGTGTAAATCACATCAAATTTGAGGTTGTAAAGTTCTTTTATCTTCTTTGATATTTTTAGGAAAAAGTCATAGGCTTCTTCTTTCGAACCGAAGAACCCTATTCTGAAACGAACCTCACTTATGTCGAAGGGTTTCTCTGGGTTCCATCTGTTCCCATATCTGGGTTTATCCGATTCATATATGTCCGCAAAGTTGTTAAATGGATCTACATAAACTATCCATCCTTCTCCTTGAACTTCTTGCAAATTAGCCTTTACGGTCTGGGCTATTTCGGAATTTGTTGCTTCAAAGCCAACTTTATCACATATCTCCTTAACCGGAACACCGTACCATTTGAGGTCCTTATCAGCTTCTAAAAAGAATAAATTCCTATCGCCCAGTTCTTCGCATATTAATTTAAGTATTCTTCCCCACATAAAGCATAATTATTTCACAAAAACTTTTAAAAAGTCGTTTTAAGTTAATGGGTATTCTTCATAAAAACCAGAACTATACGGGCTGTATACTTTTTTCACCGTTGTATTTTATATGAAGTGTATAAGTTATAACTAACTAACATAAAACTAACGTAACTCTTTTAAGTTCTTTAACAAAAAAGGATGGATATAGGAAGAAGGATTATGTTAATATGGTATTAAAATTAACTTAACTTTACAAATAAATTAACAAAATTTAAAGGAGGTGAAGGTATAAAGAGGAAGATGTTGAACCTGCTTCTTTCTACCATTCTTCTAGGGGCTTGCGGTGGGGGTGATAGCACCTATACCTATACCTCGGCAAATCCAAATACTAACAATCCTATTGATATTCTTGCTAAGCAGGTATTTAATCTACCGTATCAAGAACTTGATTCATCAGAAGAAGAAAGCTTTCTATTTGTGAGAGAAGAGGAAAAAGTAGCCAGAGATGTTTATTTATATCTCTACGATTTATACGAAAAAATTACAGGTCAAAAATACTTTCCTCAAATACTATGCCCTGAGGATTACGAGTATATAGTAACTAACTGCTTACCGGGAAACGATTGTAATATCTCCCTCCAATGTCAATACTAGACAGTTTTCTCCCTTCACTCTAATTTCCTTTTAATCTTTTTCTTAAATTGCACTGATAAGAGTTAATAAGTACTTTCTTACAAATTGGGTTATAATATCTATGTGAAAACTTCAAACTGAGAGGAGGTATTAAAATGGGAGATGTAATGATTTCAATAATTGCTATTGCTCTTCTTATTGGACTTATACCTCTGTTTAGTGCATTGTTTAAGTTCTGAGTGGAGTTTTAGCCTTTTTCCGTTTATTTGTGTATTTTCTAATTATTTTTCAAGTTTGCTAAAAATAGATAATTAAAATTTTATAAAAAGGTGGTGTAATTTTTTGAGGGGAGGAGATGGTTGGGGCGGAATGCATTTATTAGAGTTTCCAGTATTTTAATACTCTTCCTGAGTTTACTGTTTGTTTCCTGCGGAAAGAAGGTAAAATATGCGGAGAAGGGTAGGGTTTTTGCAGGGCGATGTAAAAAAGTTGTATACACTAAAGTTTATTACTGTCCTACTAAATACGCTTACACCAACAAATTTCAGCACCTCAGCAAAATTAAAATCGTAAACCCAAAAAACGGAAGAAGTCTAAAAATTGGTGTGAGATTTAACCGAAAGGTCAACGGTATATGCTTGCCTAAGAGGTATAAAAGATATCTGGGAAAACCTTTTAGAGGAAAGGCTTATTTGCTTAGATGCGGCGAAAATGGTGTTAAAAGATGTCCAAAGGTAATAAGGGGATACGCTTCCTGGTACGGTCCTAAATTTCACGGAAGGAGAACCGCTTCTGGAATCAGGTTTAACTCTCACGGTTTATACGCTGCACACAGGTATTTACCCTTTGGTACTATTCTCGAAGTGAAAAATTTAAAAAATGGAAGAAAAGTAAGGGTTGAAATTGTAGATAGAGGTCCTTACGTTAAAGGAAGACATCTGGACTTATCCTACGGTGCAGCGAAGAGGTTAAAAATGATTAGGGACGGTGTAATCCCTTTTGAGGCTAAAGTCATACGTTGCGGCTATTGAAATCGTTTATATTAAAAACTTGTAAAGATGTGCGGAATAGCCGGAGTATTCAATTCTCCTTACGCATCCGAGTATGTTTTCTTTATGATTTACTCCCTGCAACATAGAGGACAGGAAAGTGTAGGAATAAGCTCTTCCGATGGCGGTGATATCTACACCATAAAAAAATCTGGAAGGGTTCTTGAAGCTATAAAACAGGAAGACCTGGAAAAGCTAAAGGGAAATATAGCTATAGCCCATGTCAGGTATTCAACTGCGGGAAATGCCGGAGGAGCTAACGCTCAACCGATAGTCAAGGAAACACCCCTTGGTAAAGTTGCAGTGGTTCATAACGGAAACCTTGTAAATTTTCTTACCCTTAGAAAAGAGCTTGAAAATAAGGGTATCAATTTTGAATACAACTCGGATACAGAACTCTTCTTAGCTTTACTTGAAGAGGGGAAAACCTTTATTCCCGAGAATTTGGAAATCCACCCGAGAGATAAGGAGGTACTTCCCTATATCCTTTACGTTCTTAGCAGGGTAAAGGGAGCTTACAGTTTACTCTTTCTGTTTAAGGATAGACTGATAGCTGTAAGGGACCCTTACGGTTTTAGACCTCTTGTCATAGGAAGAAAGGATAAAGCTATTCTTTTTGCATCTGAGAGCTGTGCTTTTGATATATTGGAGGCAGACTTCTGGAGAGAAGTTGCTCCGGGAGAAATACTCATTCTGGATGAAAAGGGAATAAGGAGTTATAGGATTTTAAATTCCGAAAGGAGAGCTAAATGTATTTTTGAATTCGTTTATTTTGCGAGACCGGATAGCTACATCTTTGAAGAATGGGTTTATAACGTAAGAAAAGAGATGGGAAAACAGCTGGCAAAAGAGGATGACGTGGAAGCCGATGTAGTAATTCCTGTTCCTGATTCAGGAATAGTACCGGCTCTGGGATATGCTGAGGAAAAGAATATTCCTTTTGAGTACGGGCTTATCAGAAACCATTATGTCGGTAGAAGTTTTATAGAGCCTACACCTGAACTCAGAAATCTGAGGGTCTTGATGAAGCTTTCACCTAACAGGGCGGTTCTAAAAGGAAAAAGAATAGTGGTTATAGACGATTCTCTCGTTAGAGGAACTACCTCTAAAAGAATAGTGAGTATGCTCAGGCGTGCAGGGGCAAAAGAAATACACATGCGTATAGCTTCTCCTCCTGTTGTCGGACCATGTTATTACGGTATAGATACACCTACCAAGGAGGAATTGATAGCAAACAGAATGCCTATAGAGGATATAGCTAAATTTATTGGTGTAGACAGCCTGAAATACCTATCCCTGGAAGGTCTCAGGCAGTGTGTCAAAAATGTAAATGAGTTCTGTGATGCTTGCTTTAGTCTTAATTATCCGGTGGAAATAGTTGATTTAAAACCCTCGAAAATTTGACAAAAATATACTAAAAAAATATTATAAAAATTGTGTGGAGAGGGAGGTGGCGAGATGGGTGTTGTGAAGCTGACCAAAGAAGAATGGAAAGACTACTTCGAAAAACTCTCTAAGAACCTGCCGGCCGTTGAAGCCCAGTTTGAGGTTCTGGATAAGAATGTTGGGAACCAAATAGAGGTTGAATATTCTCCATTATTGGGACTTTCTTACGACCCTAAAGATGACGTATTTGAAATTCAATTCAGAGAAAGCCACGACCACCTTATCTATCATCCTCAGGAAATTTATATAAACGAAGATAACGGCAAAATTACATCGATGGAAATTGTAGACAAGGAAGGAACTAAATACATTTTGAGGTTAAAATCCGCTATTCCTCTACCCGAGTAATTGATTGTAAATGTTCTCTTCAGCTCCTTCTATGAAAAAACTTCTGAATTTGCTTGAAAAGGTATTCCTGTTGTTTAAAAGATTATCTAAACCTTTTAAAATCTTTTCAGGCAATGCTTCTTCCTGCCTTATTACTATACCTCCTCCCAGTTCTTCAATTTCTTTAGCGTTGTAAAATTGATGGTCATCTACAGCGTAAGGAAAAGGAATAAAAATAGAAGGAATAGCGTAGTAGGAAAGTTCCGTTATAGCTGAAGCGCCGGCTCTACTTATTGCGAAATCGGAAGCCGAATATACTACATTCATCTCAAGAGAAAAGGGAATTATTTTTAAATTTTCCCTCTCATAATGCTTGAATTTCTCGTAATGGGATGTTCCGCTTATCAAAAGAACCTGAATCTCCGGAGGCAATTTATTGTAAATCTTTACCGTAAGTTCATTTAAAAATAACGCTCCCTGTGAACCTCCGAAAATGAGAAGTGTGTACTTTTCTGGATTCAGTTTAAGCTTTTTTTTAGCTTCTTCTTTGGGAACCTTTTTCTTTACTTCTTTTCTCAATGGCAAGCCAGTTCTTATTGCCGATTTGAAATACCTTCTGGTGTATTCAAAGGTGATAAATACCTTCTCCGCTTTATTTGAAAGAAGTCTGTTAGTTCTGCTCGGGATAGAATTCTGTTCGTGTACGTAAAGTTTTTTACCTCTGATAATTGCATTCATTCCTAAGGGTAAAGATGTATACCCTCCGAAAACGAGGGCTTTGAAATCTTTCTCTAGGAATCTATTTATTTCTCTTTGTGAAGATATAAAGCTTAAAACCGCTTTTAACTTATCCTTTATTCCTAAACCTCTGAATGGGTAAACATTTAAAAAAAGACTATCCACCTTTATTAAGTCTTTGAGTCTGTATTCTATTCCTCTTTTTGCTCCTATGAACTTAATCTTTTCTTTATTTCTGGCATAATCTATGAAAGCCAGTGCGGGAAAGAAGTGTCCGCCCGTTCCTCCTCCCGATACTGCAATCATTCCGAATATTTTAAACTGTTAAGTTATGAAGCCTCTCGTCGGAGTCATAATGGGTAGCATTTCTGACTGGGAGTATATGAAAAAAGCCGTTGATGTATTAAAAGAATTTAATGTACCCCACGAAGTTAAAGTTGTGTCAGCTCACAGAACACCCGAACTTATGTACGAATACGCAAAGACAGCTAGGGAAAGAGGTATAGAGGTTATAATAGCTGGTGCGGGTGGGTCGGCACATCTTCCGGGAATGACCGCATCTATGACAACACTCCCCGTGATAGGAGTTCCAATACCTACAAAGAACTTGGGAGGTGTAGATTCACTGTACTCTATTGTACAAATGCCAGCGGGTATACCCGTTGCTACAGTAGCTATAGGAAACGCCCAAAATGCGGGACTTCTTGCAATAAGAATACTATCAATAAAATATCCCGAGTATGCGAAGAAGCTTGAAGATTATGTGCAAAAACTAAAAGAAAAAGTTGAAAAAATGAATGAAGAGTTAAAAAAGGAGGTTTAATATGGATTGCCACGTTAAGGATTTGAATTTAGCTGAAGAGGGATTAAAGAGAATTGAATGGGCTGAAATGGATATGCCAGTGCTTAGACAAATCAGAGAGAGATTTGCAAAGGAAAAGCCCTTAAAGGGAAAGAGGATTTCCGCATGTCTCCACGTTACTACCGAAACGGCAAACCTTGTGATAACTCTTAAGGAAGGCGGAGCGGAAGTTTATCTTACAGCTTCTAACCCTCTATCAACGCAAGATGATGTTGCAGCTGCTCTTGTAAAGTATTTTGATATTCCCGTATTTGCCATAAGAGGAGAAGACAGGGAGACCTATTATGAACATCTGAGAACTGTTATAGAAAAGGAACCTGATATAGTGATTGACGACGGAGCGGATTTAATATCTACTCTCCACAAAGAGTATCCGCAGCTCGCAGAAAAAGTTTTAGGTGGGATGGAAGAAACAACCACCGGAGTTATAAGACTCAGAGCTATGGCTGAGCAGGGAGTGCTCAAGTTCCCGATAATAGCGGTGAACGACGCTTACACTAAACACATGTTTGATAACAGATACGGAACGGGTCAATCAACAATAGATGGAATTTTGAGAGCTACAAACAGACTTATCGCTGGTTCCTATTTTGTGGTTGCTGGATACGGATGGTGTGGAAAAGGTGTAGCTTGGCGTGCGAGAGGTATGGGAGCAATAGTTATAGTCACGGAAGTAGACCCTATAAAAGCCCTTGAAGCGAGAATGGATGGATTCTTAGTAATGCCCATGAGTGAAGCTGCAAAATTGGGAGATTTCTTTGTAACGGTTACTGGAAACATTCACGTAATCAGAAAAGAGCATTTTGAAGTTATGAAGGATGGAGCTATAGTTGCCAACAGCGGACACTTTAATGTGGAAATAGACATTTCCGCTCTTGAAGAGATGGCGGTGGAAAAAAGAGAAATTAGAAAAGAAGTTACGGAGTATAAATTATCCGACGGAAGGAGGATTTACCTGCTGGCTGAGGGAAGACTTGTTAACCTTGCAGCGGCGGAAGGCCACCCGGCATCCGTTATGGACATGTCTTTCTCCAATCAAGCTCTAAGTGCGGAATATATAGCTAAAAATCCAAATAGTTTAGAGAATAAGGTTTACAGAGTACCCAGGGAGATAGATGAAGAAGTTGCAAGGTTAAAATTAAAATCCCTTAATATCCAGATAGACGAGCTTACAGAAGAACAGAAAAAGTACTTAAGTTCTTGGGAAATAGGAACATAGTTTCCCTTCAGGTTTCCTTTAACCATTTTTTTATAACTATAGCAACTCTTTCCGGTTCATTCTTAGCTATCTCTAGGAGTTCCTCATACGGGCTCTTTTTCCTTACCTCTTCAACCATCGAAACTGTAGGAGTTGTAGTAGGTGTCGGAGCAGGAGCTCTTCTTTTAAGAAGTCTGAGTAAGCCAAAGGCAATTAAACCAAGAATTAGAAGAGACACAATTGCTATAACTCCATAGATATAGAGAGGCACAGGAGGCTTTTCCTCGATTGTCGGTGGCTTTGCAAAGGGCAAACTTATTACCGATATCCTGTCTCCCCTGTTTGGGTCAAGACCTGCAGAGGCTATTATGAGATTCTTCAAATCTTCCACATTTACTTGTAAATCTTTATCTATAATTACACCGACACTTATCCTTTTAACCTTTATAGTGTTGTCTTCGTAGTAGATTTCCCTTTTACTTACCTCATAATTGGTTATGGTTTCCTTTCTTTCGGTAATTACCTCCCCACCTTGACCGGCTCCAGTTGCGGGCGGAATGTTTGCTTGCGTTCCGGGAATTCCCATAGCTTGTGAAGTCGTAGTTCTCTCTTTCTTCTTTTGTTCACTTACAACTGCTGTCAGGTCAGGGTCATACAATTCTTCTCTCTTCTTTATTGAGGAAAAATCAAGTTCTGCAGAAACGTTTACTCTCGCTTTTCCGTATCCCAGAACACTTTCAAGAGTTCTCTGTATTTTTCTCTCTATATTTTTTTCAAATTCCCTTTTTATTCTTAACTGTGATACTTGTAACTGGGAATTTTCCTCATCCAAGTAAGCCGTTAAGTCTCTTCCTTTATCATCTATAACTACAACCTGTGAAGGTTTTAGGTTTTCTACACTTCCAGCAACGAGATTTCTTATAGCCTTTACCTGTTCACCAGAAAGTTCGCAACCGGGTTTTAGTTTTACAAATACCGAAGCCTTTGCTTCCTTTTCTTCTCTTATAAAAATACTTTTTTCGGGAAGTACTATATGAACCCTAGCGTAATCAACACACTTCAAGCTTATTATAGTTCTTGAAAGTTCTCCTTCAACAGCCCTTTTGAAGTTGACCAGTTGTTGAAAACGTGATAATGCTATACCGCTTTTATCAAAAAGTTCATAACCCACTATACCCTTTTTAGGAACTCCCTTTGCTGCGAGTTTTATTCTTAATTCCCTTGCTACATTTTCCGGGACGTAAATAGTTCTACCGTCCGGAGAAATTTTATACTTTACTCCCTCTCTATCAAGTTCAGTAATTACACTATTTAAATCTTCCGCAGACAGCCCGGTATATAGGACTGTATAGTTTTCTTGTGTCAAGTATATTAACGCTACAGCTCCGAGTGAAATAAATAATAAAGGCAATCCTATTGATAAAGCTTTCTGAAATGGAGTAAGTTCGTTGAACTTATCTCTTAAGAGTTTAAAGTACTCTTTGAGTTTATCCATTTTAGACTTGCATCTTCATAAGTTCATTGTAGGCTTCAAGAAGCTTATTTCTAACTTCTATCAGCAGATTTAAAGCTACCTTTGCCTTCTCCGCTTCCAATACTATTTCGTGGAGAGGTATGTCTTCTCCGCGGAGAACCCTTTTCTTGAGATTTTCTGATTTTAACTGTTTTTCGTTAACCCATTCTACGAAACTTTTAAAATTTTCCACTATATCTTTTTCCTGCGGCAGTTGCTGATTCACAAAAAGAGAAGGTATAAATCCTAATTTCTTTACTTCCATGCCTCAAAAGTTCTTTCAAAAATTTCTTTAGTCAAAGTAAAAGCTTTTAGGTTAGCCTCATAACTCCTTACAGCGGTAATCATATCAACCATCTCTTTAACGGGTTCTATATCGGGAAGCCTTACATATCCTCTCTCATCCGCGTTTGGGTTATCCGGGTCGTAAATAAGTTTGAAGCCGGGAATTTCTCGTATTTCCTTCACCACAACATAAACCTCGGAAGAATCTTTTGAATTTTCTACCGCTTGGAATAAAGGAACCAATCTTTGAAAGGGTGTTCCGTCGCTTTTGTAAGCCTCATAATTGGCAAGATTGGACGCTATAGTATTCATTCTTACCCTTTGTGCATACATTCCGTAAGCACTCAAATCAAGGGCATCAAATATATCCATCATTCGGCCCTCCCTTTAATAACCTTATTCAGGGTATTTAAGCTACCTGTGGCAAATTTCAAGTAAGTTTCATAAGCCAGGCGGTTTTTTACAAGTTCTGACATCTCTCTTTCTATACTTACATTGTTTCTATCGTTTCCTACAAGAGTGCTTTTATCCTCTACTATCTTGACCTCAAACTTTCTAAAGTTGCTTATGTGTTTTTCTGTAGTAGTTTTCAAGGGAACCTTCGGTTCTTCTACTTTAAAGACTAAATCCCTCCTTCTGTAATTTGGTGTGTCGGCATTAGCGAGATTACTCAAAAGAACCTTATGTCTTTTCCAAGTGTAATTAAGATAGTGCTTTAATTCATTTGCCCCCCTAAAGATATCCATTCAACTGCCACCCCATAATGTTAATATAGCTTCACTCCATAGGTTTTTAAAGCCTTTTGCTTCTTCTACTACAAAATCAACTGTTTTCTTGTCCTGTAATACCTCTGCCAGATATCCCATCTTAACCAGTGTAACACCGTAAATATCATCTTTTGCCTTATAATTCTGTAAAAACTCCTTATACATTAATAGAGCCTTTCTATACATACCCTTGTCGTAGTAAATATCTCCTGCAAGCCTATACACGTAGGGAAAATAATTTTCAAGTTCTTTATACTCCTTAGCTAACTTCAAGACTTCATCTATATAGGGATTTTCTGTAAGGTAATACAGCAGTAACATAGCTTCCAATTTATCTATTCCTTCTAAATCGTTTATGGAATCCTTTAGAAACCTTTCGGCTACTTCCTTTCTACCCTTAGCAAACCAGTATTTAGCCTTGAGAAATTTAAGTTCTGGAGTATTCGGTAGAAGTTTAGCTATTTTTAAAAATTCTTTATCTCCTGTATATACAAGAGCCCGTGCAAGTACAAAGAGGGAATCAGGTTTGTAAAAAATCGTCAAAAAGTTATTCCTATTGGTCTTATACAGGTTTACTATAAATTCTGCGTTTTCATCTGCATTCATTAGAGAAAATTTTCGATTTAGAACATCCAATTGTTTTTTTAAGGAAAAGAGTTCCTTATTCATAACAAAATCTGTGCTTTCAAATTTAATTGTTTCCATGAAAACTTTTTCTTCTTCCGACAGATTTTTACTTTCCAGAGATTTGTTGTAGAGAGCCAGTAGTGGGTAGCCGACAATTTTCTTTCCCGTAGAGAGCCATCCTATCTGTAAAATTACATCGTAGTAAAACTTAAAATCCTCGTATCGTTTAAGAAATTCTTCGTTTAGCCAGTAATTGGAGTAGATAACTTTGTAAATAGGATTGTAAAAAATTTCCTTAAATATTTCCTTATAAATCTCATAAGCTTCGGAGAAATTGTTAGTTGCCAGATAAACCTGAGTAAGGTAGTAGTTTAGCATGGTTCTGTAAAGTCCAAACTTGTCCAAGTCCTTAGCCCTTAAGAAGAAAAGCATAGAACGCCAAATTTCCCCATTCTTGTAATAAGCCAGACCCGTATAGTAATTGAAGTGAACATCGTATCTAAGGAAGGGATTAAGTTCTAAGGCTTTTGTTAAATGTTGTAGAGCTTCTTCATTTCTTCCAAAATCAATACCGTATATTCCGATAGCAAGGTGATAGAGGTATAAATAATCTTTTGGAAAACTTTTTAGCCTTCTGAGTTCGTTATATCCAGTGTAATCTCCGTAAAGAGCTGAAATGAATGCGTATTTCAGAAGGTATTTCTTTTTTTTCGTATCCCCGTATAAGTTCGCATATATATTCATCGCGTCTTCATACCAGGCTATTAAAAGGTATGAATCACCCAAAAATTCCCGTTGGAGTGTAATGTATTTGGGCTTTTTGTAATAAAAAGTGTATTGATTCAGGTATCCTATTGCTGAAAAAATTCCTTCTTTATTACCTAAGTGATAGGAATATAGAGCATAAGTTAAGCCGTAATAAAGGTAAGAGAGTTCACCATATTTACTACTAGGAGCTAAAGATAAAGCCCTTGAAAAGAAAACAAGGGCATCCTCATAATCGTTTACATGAAGTGCCTTTAGAGCTCTCTCGTAATAAATCTTGGATGCTTCTTCTTCACCTGTAATTGAAGCATTAAAGGAGAATGCTGAAAGAACTACTATAGCCAGAAGT